>JBDSKY010000292.1:0-7734 GCA_039916675.1 Bdellovibrionia bacterium | reverse complement strand
CATCGTCGCTCCCCAACAAATGTCTCTCTTTACGGTATTGATCTTTAACTATATTCAGCATGTCCATGCTGATGAAGAAGCCAAGTGGGATCACTCCAGAAACTTTGTGAATCGTCCGTTGAATTTTTTTCTATTCAATAATGGATTTCATACGGTTCACCACATTCATCCTCGGCAGCACTGGAGCGAAAACGAAGCTGCACATGAGAAAATTAAAAACAAAATAAATCCAGTATTAAACGAAAAAAGCCTCAGCTGGTTCATGATTCGCTCCTATTTGCTTAGTCCTTTTAATTCAAACTTGGGGACTGTCTCCCTTCGTTTGAAGAGAATGAATCGATAATAAATACCTCTCTCCATATAGCTTTTTGCAATATTGCTGGGTAAGCTGCCCGCACGATTCCTCATTCAGAGGATCAAGGGGGAGAGAATGAATAATAGAATTAGAACTTATAATCGTACCGGTAGTGTATGGTTTGCTTCCGTTTTTTTTATTTTGGCTGGCTGCAATTCTGTTTTTGCATTTCCAGTTTTGGTTTCAAATGCACCTTCAAGTGATCTCGCTCTTACGATCAATGCGATACAAAGTGCTAAAAAATCACTGTTGTTAAATGTTTATGAGCTTACTTCTCCGGAAATTACGGACGCCATCATTGGGCAGATTCAAGCAGGAATCCAAGTCGAGATCCTAGAAGAAGGTCAGCCAGTAGGCGGAATATCCGCCGTGGGTAGAGGCGTCCAAGCTAAGCTGGTTCAAGCTATGCGGGGAATGGGGAAAAATAATCATTTTTTTATAATGACCGCGAAATCGGTTACCAATCGTCGGTTTCATTGTGACCATGCTAAGTACGGAGTTATTGACGGCAATAAACTCTTAATCGGCTCTGAAAATTACTCGCCTACGGGAAACCCAGAACCAAACTCCATTGGAAATCGAGGCTGGGCTGTTTTCGTTGAAGACCCAACCATTGCTCAAGAGTTTGTGAATCTCTTCCGCAAAGACACAGAAACTTCTCATAGTGATTTAATTGAAATTACTGGCTCACCTGAGTTATTAAAATATAGTCAGCCCGCCTACCTCACCGACAACCATAGTCAAATTAAGCATAGCCCCCGATCTAACGAGGACAATCCGGTTCTAGTAGATGCCTCTGCGGTCTACAAGATAACATCACCAGATACGAGTCGTTCCGGAATTATTGCTCTAATCGATCAGGCTAAATCTTCAATCGACATCGAACAAATGACTTTTGACTCCGGATGGGGAGGAGCACCTTCTGTTAAATCTCCTATTTATGAAGCCGTCATCCGTGCGGCTCGAAGAGGAGTTACTATTCGAGTTCTTTTAAATGATGAAAGTGTTTTTAATCATGGCGGCCACCGCAAATCCAAGAATCGACCGACGGTCGACTCTCTCAATCAAATAGGTGAAAGCGAGAATCTCAAGCTCAGCGCAGCAATCGCGAACGTTCAGGCGATGAACGTCGATTATATACATAATAAAGGAATGATTATAGATCAGGATAAAACCTTGATCAGCTCCATCAATTGGAATCAAAACTCAGTAGACAACAATCGCGAAGCTGCAGTCGTATTAATAAGCACTCAAGCTTATGACTATTACAGAGCCTTATTTGATAAAGATTGGAATGCTGGTCACGAAGCACCCCATCAGGAAGTGTCTGTTTCTCCTTCGATCGACCCAGATCCTTTATGCCCGCAGAAAGTAACGGTAAGCCTGGATGTGGGTCCTATCAAAGACGACAGGTACTATGATATATTTAAGGAATTAACAGAGACCAAAACTCAAAGAGTTTTTGTTAAGATCTCAAATACAGCTACTCAAGGCTGCATCTTGGAAGATTCGTCTGATTTGGCAGCTAGAACCAAGAAGTTCCGCTTTGTGCAGCTTCATCAAAAGAAGGATGGAACTTGGACTCTTGCTTTGGAAGGTTATACTCAGAAAGGTCGAATTTTCTCAATTCGGACCTCTTTTGCCAAAGATCCTGAATTTACCGGGCAAGATCTAACGGCCGTCCTCTATGGAGGCTCTGGCCTAAGTGAACAGATAGCTCCTGCTACCTTGAGTCTCAATTTGACTCAAAATGATAAAAATCTCAATAGTTATAAATAGTTACACAATAATCGAGCCGCATCCCTTGACTTTCTATTGTGATGCGGCTCGGGATGTGCGAGAAAGTAATCTATGTCTTCAACTACATCGAACTCCCATTCCGTAGACCGAAAAGCAATAAAGCGACCCGATGGCTTTTTAGCCGCGCTCCATGAGTTTTTTGACTATGTTGCGAACAATGCTAATGTCTTTCTAGCAGGGGTCGCCAGTCTTTTAATAGTTGGATTAATCGTCGCTTTTTTTATGAATAGATCGGGGGCCCGCTCCGAAGTTGCAAGTGACGCCCTTTATTTAGCCGAAAAAACTTTAAATACTGAGATTAAATCCATGGCGGATTTAAATAAGCCAGTAGCAGCGCATGCCACTGCCGCGAAGACAAATGCAGAAGGCGTTAAAAAAGCAGCTACTGATGAAGAGAACGGGCGAGTCGCCGAAGCTCGAGAAAAATTACGTTATCAAAAAATGGACGTCGATGCGAAACTTCCAGGAGCAGTCCAAAAACTAAAAGAAGTGGAACAAAGCTATACGGGAACCCGTTCAGCTTTTGAAGCCCGTGTGAAGTTGGGTGATCTTTATTATGATCATGGAGATTACGCAAAGGGTTTACCTTGGTTCCAAAAAGCCGTTGACTCCGCTCCTGCTAAGCTTGAGAAAGCACTTGCACTTTCGTCCTTAGGTTATACATACGAGAATTTATCGCAGCATAATGAGGCAATTCAAGCCTATCAAAAGGCAAATAGTCTTGGACAAGCCAGCGTAAAAGGGGATCTCCTTTTAGGAATCGCTCGTTGTTATGAAGCACTTCATGATTCAGCAAAAGCCCGGAGCACCTATGATCAAATCCTTACAGAATTACCTAACACCGAGTTTTCCAAATCGGCAGAACTCTATAAAAACCAGTTACTATAATTCAAGAGTCTTAATTTTAGTCAGCGGCTTGTCTATGTTTGCCCTGATGGCAGGCTGCACCGGTCCTTCAATTCATCCAGAATTGAAGGCTGATCCTCATGTTATGGTTCGTCGATGGACCCTTCCTACCCATGGCCCTTTTGAAATGGGAGATCGTGGAACAGAGTATTCAAACCCGGTTATTTTCGAAAATACGTTAATCTTTGGTAATCGGAGCATCGGACTAGTTTCTCTTTACCCCACTCTAAATCAGCAACGCTGGGTACTCCCTATTCATGGTGGAGTTGTAAGTGAGCTGACAGTAAATAAAGGTGCAATTTATTTTGGCGGAGGCGACGGTTTTCTTTACTCGGTCAATGTAGACAATGGCCGGGTGAACTGGAGATATGATCTTCGCAATCCGATAGTTTCTCGGCCCACGGTTTCCGGTGGTCGCGTTTTTGTTAATGCTTCCGATGATACGATCTACGCCTTTGATGCAGGCACTGGAAAGTGGCTTTGGCACTATCGACGTCACTCCTCTCCCTCAGCTACGATTTATGGCGCATCGGCGCCACTTGTAGATAATAATGAAGTCCTAGCCGGACTGAGCGATGGTTTTCTGGTCGCTCTTTCACTGGAAGAGGGACAACTGAAGTGGGAAAAAAAACTTCATACAGGCAATAAATTTACCAATGTAAATGCTCATCCTGTTTTAGAAAACGGTATAATTTACCTTCCCTCGTATGACGGATCTATCTATGCACTTAAACGTCAGGGTGGAAACGTTCTGTGGCGATTTGATGCTGGGGGAAGTAAGGACGCAATAGTCGATGACCAACATTTATATTTACCGTCTTCCGATGGATCGATTTACTCTCTTCAAAAAAACAATGGCAAGGTTCTTTGGAAATTTGAACTAGACGGTGGCGTTCCTACTCAAATAGCCATGACGGATAAATATTTGATTGTAGGCTCGACTTACCAATATTTATACGTTCTTGATAAGGCCACTGGAAAAGGTCTTTACCGGTTTAATGTAGGAGTCGGGAGTGGTTTCTCGGGCTCTCCCGCGTTTGATCCTACTTCTCAGCGCGTCTATATCTTGTCCGGAGCGGGGAATTTGTATTCGTTTTCTCTTAGAACCTCCCCTAAGATGGTTCGTCTCCATGGAGCGACGGATCCCTATACTTTTAGCTCGCTCTAAGTAATTACTTAATATTTATTCATTATTTCTTATATTTTTTATTAATTTCGCTATAATGATCTCAGTGAAGGCCTTAAAAAGCATTATTATAGAATTAACATTCGCATTATCCATCTCGAGTCTAGCATGGGCAGGGGAATCGCTCGATCAGGACATCGATTCAATGCTCTACATAAAGGGCGAACCCGATCATGGGACTGATCGCGCAAATACCTATAATTACCACTCAAATGCTGGTCCAGATATCGATCAAAATCTGATACTCCACTCTTTACAGTCTAATCCAGGCATTTCATTCTTAACGAGGGATTCAAAAATAAAGATGCAAAAGCCTGATGCAGTGCGTCTCTTGATGAAGATCCGTGAAAAACAGAGTCTCTTTGGAGTGAGATGCCAGCCTTACTCCACATTGTTACGATTTTCATATTTTCCAGTCGGGTCACCGATTCGGAAGACGATTGAAGTTAATTTTGATGAGTACCACGAACCGTATCTTTATATCGTGGGGTCCAACAAATTAGGGGAAGGAACTTTTGGTATTGTTCAAAAGGTAGTTCATACAAGCGATTGGAAGTGGTCTGCAATGAAATCGGGAGTCACCTTTGACTTATGCGGACGCCGAAACACTGCAGTCTCGCTTAAACCTGAGAAAGATATACTCCAAAAGATCGCGACTCTTCCAGAGAATAAGCAAATCGGACTTTTAACATGTGGATCCCTGTTAAATGATCACTCGCAGGATAGTCGTCTTTACCTCCCAATATACGACTCTAATTTGAAGTTCAAACTTTTAAAACCTGAACACCGCTGGAAAGTTTCCTATGATATCATTAGCGGGCTGAAAAGTTTGCATAGTCTCAAGATCGTCCATAACGACCTAGCACCCGCCAATATCCTTTTTAGCCAAAAAAATGGAAATATTAATGCGGTAATTTCCGACTTCGGTGAAGCGACTGATCTAGAACGAATGGATCATTTCAGCTCTAATTTGTGCCATTTAGGATATGAAGCTCCCGAGGTCCATTCCGCAGCGCAAATGTCAATTAATTCTGCAAGCATCGAACAGATCATGAAGCGAGACGTATATTCGCTCGCTAAGATCATACAAATGGTTTTCTTAAGATTTCAATTAAAGAAGTTATCAACTTCAAACATGAACAAGTTCGATCCATTAAAGTTCATTTTATTAAATTTAACCGATTCCATGCCTGACAGGAGAATGTCAGCCAAAGCACTTTATCATTTTTGGCCATTTGTGGAAAAAATGGTAAAGAGCGATTTCAATGATATTGATATCCAAGATGCAGGCGTTAGAGCACTCGCCTACTCTGTTTTCTCCCATAAGGAAGCAATTGAAAAGCTTGGCTCGATGAAGAAAGGATACCTGATTCGATCGCAAAGTATCCTCAATATGGAAACCACCATTCTCTATTGCAAGTTCGAAGAAAAAATCTACCGTTTCGATTTGGGTGAAAGTCATAAAAAAATGGATCGGGTATTAAAAAAAGTCGAGTATATCTTGAAGACGCTGTTTCCCGAACTCTTGAATCCCACGCTCGATAGTTAACTTGGCCTATTTTCACAATCTGACGTCTAGAATCCAACTAAATCGGATCGGTACTTCCTTTTGTCCTTAATCTTGATGTAGATCTGTGGGTACTTGATCGTTTGCAAAAATAGAACTTTCCATTTATTCTTATTCTATAGATGCATAAAAATAGAGTTTCCCTCAAATTATCTCCCTTTGTTCTTATTTTCCTAACTTTCTGCTCTCTGAACTCAAAGATGGGTTGGGCGAAAGATTTAGAAGGCCGCGTAGGGATAGGATATAACTCAGAATTTGCAAACTCCTATGCCAACGGCTTCCGAGTACCGGGAATTAGTGTGAAATATACCTTATCACGGGACCTCGCGTTAGAAGGTATCATAGGTGTTGCCACTACCTCTCCTTCCAATTCAGTAACTGCGGGTAAGATTTTTCGAAACGTATATTTTGAAACCAACGTAAACTTTTATGTCATGGGTGGCTTTGGTGTAATTAATTCCAACAGTCTTGCAGGGGTAGAGTTTCTTGCGGGTGTGGGAGTGGAATTCTTTCTTCCCGGAATTGAAAGCCTAGGATTTGCCATGGAAACTGGCGCAACTTTTGACAATGGCAGCGGCGGTTATGCAATTAAAACCTTAGGAGTTAGCTTCCTTGATGCAGGGATTCATTTCTATTTTTAACTTCAAAACTCCCTTGATCGTTGAATTCTTCGTCAAATTTCTGGCGTCCATCTGTATTCTATTTTTATTGTCGATCTATCCCCTTATTAATTCCACTGCTTACGCTCAGGAAGCTCCCCCAGATCCAAACGCACAGGCCGCACCTGCAGATCCCAATGCACCTCAACAAGGCGAAGCTCCCCAGCAAGGCGCCCCTCCCCCTCAAGGGAAAAGCGATAAAACTGAGGAAGAGGATTATTCAAACACGCCGTTTACCAGCTATGGAGAGTTTAACGAGAGCGAAGATGAAGAGGCAGATTCAAAATTCTTTCAGTACGGACGTTTCTTTGGTGTGAGTTTAGGACTCGGAGCCGAGTTTTTGGATGGAAATCGAGGAGCCCTTTGGCAAGGTGGATTTCCCATGGTGGACTTTAAGCTCCACTATTGGTTCGACTTCCAAATGGCATTGGATATGGGGTTCTTCACCGCTCAGCAATTTTACGATACAACTGTTAAAGGTCTCGGCCACGTGGATGTGAATGTAGTCCATGTAGGAGTAGACGTTAAGTATTACTTCCCGACTAAAAATCTCAGTGCCGCACTTAGCTTTGCAAGTCCCTATCTGTTAGCAGGAGTCGGGTCCTATTCTAAAACTGAAAATTCTCAGGCTCAATCGACTCAAGACCCAGATACCAGTTTAGGAGTTACCTTAGGATTGGGGCTGGAATTTGTTTTGAGTCCTCGCAAAAGCTACTTTGAGCTCGAAGCCAAAGGCCACTACGTGGTATTTAAAGATACCTACACCACAAACTTCCAAGCTACTGGCATTCAGAATTTAACCGGGAACTTCTACACTGTATCTGGCAGCATTTTATTTACCTGGTAATTTCTTGCATAGTCGATTTTTACGCTTGCTACTGCGAAACGGGACTAGCTCAGAGAGCACTTGGGAAATGAAATAGAAATACTTTCTCACTTCGTGAGTTAAATACTTCTTTCACCTGATCTACATTATTACGACTGTCATCTATAAATAAAATTATCTTCGGCTTGACCGCCAACCCTATTTACCTACCGGGTCTTCGCCCGATCGAATTTCGCGCGCCCGAAGTTTGTTTTCCGGAGTTCCGGGCCCCAGCAGTTTGCTTTCCTGAGTTTTGTTTTCCCGCACTCCGCCCATTGGGTTTTCTTGGACCAGCACTGCGGCCAACAGTTTTTCGTTCCGCCGGTTTTCTTTTTTCTGAATCCCGAGGACCCGTGCTACGTTCGGATTTCTTGGCCAAAGGTTTACCTTTGGGCC
>JBDSKY010000291.1:0-8369 GCA_039916675.1 Bdellovibrionia bacterium | reverse complement strand
AGGTCTTCAAGCAGGGCAGCTGAAGGGCATCATCGAAACCATGATAAATAAGACAGATAGAGAAGGACAGTAAAAGATGGAGCAGAATATAAAAACTATCCTCAAAGAAAGGGCCAGGAAGCTTGCTGAACCTTTGAAGGATGACAGCCTACAGATAAATCACGTTGAAGTCTTAGAATTCCTCTTAGCTACAGAAAACTATGGGATCGAGTCCTCCTTTGTGCGCGAAGTATATCCTTTGAAAGATTTTACGGTATTATCCACCGCTCCGGCCTTTGTATTCGGCATTATCAACGTTCGTGGAGAAATTCTATCTATCATAGATATAAGAAAGTTTTTTGACCTCCCGGTGGTCGATCTTTCTGATCTGAACAGGGTGATTATTGTCCACAACCAGGAAATGAACTTTGGTATCTTGGCAGAGCGGGTGGTCGGTCTTCGGACTATTGACAAAGTGGACATTTTGCCGCCTCTGCCTACTTTGCAAGGGATTCGTAGGGAGTACTTGAAGGGAATTACCAAAGAGCAACTCGTGATTCTCGATGGCTTTAAGCTTTTGTCGGACAAAAATATAATAGTCGGTGAACAAAATTAGAGGGATGAATTTATGAAAGGGTCAATCGGAACGAAACTTCTTGCTATCTTTGGTGGAATCATGGCCTGTTTTATAGTCATGTCCATCATGGCTTACCGGGGGGCAGAAGATTTTATTGCTGCCTCCGAATGGGTGAATCATACTCACGCTGTACTGGGAATACTTAAGGATACGATGTCCAACCTAAAGGATGCCGAAAGCGGACAAAGAGGTTATCTCGTTACGGGAGAAGAAAGATATCTGGAACCGTATGAGGAAGGGGTGAGAAATATCGATAGTATGCTCAGCCAGCTCAAAACTCTTGTAAGCGATAATCCGATAGAATTACAACGACTGGAGGCAGTCGCTCGCATCATTCCAAAAAAATTGGCAGAGCTGAAAACCACGATTAATCTGAGAAGAACGGTAGGCTTTGAAAAAGCGCGGGAAATAGTTTTGAATGATTCAGGAAAAGTCTTCATGGATGAGATTCGAAAAGGAATCATGGAAATGGAGACGGAGGAAAAACAACTCCTCGTTAAAAGAGATAATGAGAACAGAATGCGGGCAAGCTCTTTAAAGCTGTCTCTTGTTTTCGGGGTGGCACTTTGTCTTGTCATTTTCATTGCTTCCGGGTTTTTTATTCTTAGACATATTTCTGAACCTCTAAAACAAATCGCATCAATGGCCAATCAGATCGCAGCGGGCAACTTAGCCATCAGCGTTCCTCTCTTATCCCGGGAGGATGAAATCGGCTCCCTTTCGAAAGCATTTGGCAGCATGATTCGTTATTTTAAGGAAATGGCCGGGATATTAACTGAGATCTCTCAGAAGAACCTGACCGTCAAAGTGAAACCTGAATCTGATCAGGATATCATAGGAACAGGCTTGGTCAGGATGCTGAATAGTTTGCGGGCTATTACGAACGAATTGAAAGAGGGCTCCGCTGTTTTATCGAGTTCAACGGGTGAAATTCTCGCGGTTACCAGTCAGGTCGCTGCTGGGGCAACTGAGACGGCAGCAGCGGTTAGCCAGACCACGAGTACGGTTGAAGAAGTGAAACATACCGCGATGGCTTCTAGTGAAAAAGCAAAAGGAGTATCCGAGAACGCAAAAATTGCCGCAGAGATAGCCCAGGTTGGTAGGAAAGCGGTGGAAGCTTCTATTGATGGCATGTCTCAAATCAAGAGTCGTGTAGAATTAATTACGGAAAACATAATGAAATTCAATGAGCAAGGCCAAACTATCGGTGAGATCATTGCGTCCGTAAACGACTTGGCCGAACAATCCAACCTTCTGGCTGTGAACGCCTCCATTGAGGCAGCAAGAGCAGGGGAACAAGGCAAGGGCTTTGTCGTAGTCGCTCAAGAAGTGAAAATTTTGGCGGATCAATCTAAACAGGCAACGGCCCAAGTAAGAAACATTTTAAATGAAATTCAAAAAGCTACCAGCGCTGCTGTCATGGCAGCTGAACAGGGTAGTAAGGCCGTGGAAACTGGTCTGAAGCAAGCGGAGGAAGCAGGAAAATCAATCTCTGCCCTCACTGAGAGGGTCACTCAGACAGCCCATGCTGCTTTACAAATAGCAGCCTCCAGCGAACAACAGCTGATTGGGGTCAGTCAAGTGGCGTCCGCGATGGAGAGTATAAAGCAAGCCAGCGGTCAGAATGTCGCTGGTATCAGGCAAGTGGAAACTGCGGCTACAAATCTTAGCAAAGTGGGACAGAATTTGAAGGAATTACTTGAACAATACACATTGTGAAATGAACTCTAATAATGAATGAAAAAGAAAAAGAATTATTAGAAAGACTGCTGGTAATATTCAGAGTTGAGGCTGCAGAACATCTGCAGGTGATCTCCTCCAGCTTGATCGCTTTGGAAAAGTCATCTCAATCGGAAGAGCAGATGGATCTTATTGAAGTGATGTTCCGGGAGGTCCATAGCTTCAAGGGTTCAGCCCGTTCAGTAAATATTCTCGAGATCGAGAGAATATGCCAATCCCTGGAAAGTGTGTTTTTTGCCCTTAAGACGAAAGAGCTTCCTCTCCAATCCTCCCTATTTGATTCTCTTCACGAGACCCTCTCTTACCTCGAAAAGCAGGTGCAATTTCTGAACGCACAACCTGGTCTGAGCTCCAAGCCAGAGGAAATTCCGAAAACTGAGATACCCGCTGTAAGTCCGGAGAGCTCATTAAAGAATGAGGTGAAGAGATCTGATATTTCCTCCAAAACCGTGAGAATTTCGTTAGAAAGACTGGTTTCCGTCTTACTGAAAGTTGAGGAAATGCGTTCGATTAATTTGAGTGCGCATCAACGCATTTTGGAGCTAAGTGACCTGCAGGAGTCCATCTCGGATTGGAAAAAGAACTTTGAAAAAAAGCAGGGAATTAATAATAATGGTAACAACGAAAATCGCCTTAGAAAATTAAACGATAAATCAAGTTCTATTCTTTCATCAGCCAAAAATGACGCAAGAAACTTCCAGTCAATGGTGGATAGCTTGTCCTATGATATTAAATCAACATTGATGGTTCCCTTTGCTTCAATCCTGGAAACCTTTCCAAAAATGATTCGAGATTTTTCTCGCAGCCTGGGAAAGGAAGTTGAATTGTCAATTCGAGGGGCGGAGATTGAGATTGATCGGCGCATTTTGGAAGAGATTAAGGATCCGCTCACTCACCTTATCAGAAATAGTGTCGATCACGGCTTAGAATCCCCGCAGGAAAGAGGGAAGAAAAATAAACCAAGTCAAGGCACCGTTTCGATCGATGTTTCAACGAGCGACAGTGGTAATATTGAAATCGTCGTTTCGGACGATGGAGCTGGCATTGACGTAGAGCGACTCAAGAGCACAGTTCTGGAGCGTGGACTCATCTCAAAAGACCAAGCCGAAAAGATGAGCCAAAAGTCCATGACGTCGTTCATTTTTCAATCCGGGGTATCCACGACAAAAAAAGTCAACGAATTTTCGGGTAGAGGCATCGGGCTTGCTATTGTCCAGGAAAAAGTCAACAAACTGAGGGGCCTAATCACGGTTGATACCCAATTCGGTTTCGGTACCGCTTTTCGAATTACCCTTCCCATGACGCTCGCAAATCTTCGCGGAATTCTGATTGAGCTCAAAGGTCAAAATTTCGCCCTGCCAACCACACATGTAGAGAAAATACTTAGGATAAAAAAAGAAAAGATAAAAACAATTGAAAATACGAATACGATTCAATTGGAAAAGGAAGCTATTGCTCTTGTTTCCCTCGCTCATGTCCTCGGACTCTCGGATGATAACACCTTAGAAAGCAAGAGCGAATATGTCATTGTTGCGATTCTAGTAATGGGAAATCACCGCGTCGGTTTTCAGATTGGCTCAGTTGTGGGAGAGCAAGACATATTAGTAAAAAATCTAGGAGTGCAGCTTCTACGGATCCCTCACATCTCAGGTGTCACGATCCTAGGGACGGGCAAGCTCGTACCCATCCTGAATATACCTGACTTGCTAAAAGCCGCTGTTGACTCGATCACTCACTCTTCAAATCCCATTAGTAAGAGGACCAGGGACGAATCCAAGAGAAAGTCGCTTTTGGTGGTCGAAGATTCGGCCACCACCAGAGCCTTGATTCAAAATATATTAGAATCCAACGGTTATCTTGTGCGAACGGCCGTTGATGGAATTGATGCTATCACTCTTTTGAAAGTAGAAAAGTTTGATTTAATCGTATCTGACATTGACATGCCGAGAATGAACGGCATCGACCTGATTATGAAAATCCGATCGGAAAATAAATTCTCCAAATTGCCCGTGATTTTAGTCTCAACTGAGGAGTCCCGGGAAAGGCGTGAACTAGGCATTGATGTAGGAGCAAACGCATACATTGTAAAAAGCCATTTTGATCAAGGCAATCTGTTGGAAGCAATTCGGAGGCTTATCGGTGATTAAAGTTCTGGTTGTGGATGACACTCCTACCGTCCGGGATTTTATCGTTCAAATCCTGAGTTCAGATTCGGAACTTCAGGTTGTGGGAACCGCCGGCAATGGGGAAGAGGCCTTATTGAAAATTGAGAGTCTCAATCCTGATATTGTCACGATGGATATTCAGATGCCAAAGATGGGAGGTATTGAGGCTACTCGGCGAATTATGGAAACTCATCCCTTACCCATAATAGTTGTCAGTGGTGCCATTGACCCCACAGATCGTCGTAAAACTTTTGAGATTATGGAGGCGGGTGCACTCGCTATTCTCAACCGCCCTTTTGGTATTGGTCATGCAGACCATGCCTCTACCGCAAAGGAGTTGATCCAGACCGTCAGCGCGCTGTCCGAAGTAAAAGTGGTCCGACGATGGAAAAAAATCCGAGAAATTACCGACTCGAAAAACTCCGATCGATATTGGCCGACAGTTCTTGCTCCAGTTCAAATTGTTGCCATAGGTGCTTCTACGGGAGGGCCGTTCGCCTTGCGATGCATTTTGGAAGGACTTTCAAAAAATTTTTCTTTGCCTATTCTTGTAGTGCAACATATGAGTCTGGGCTTTATAGAGGCATTTATTGAGTGGCTATCTGCTTGCTCTCAAATTCCAATTCATCTTGCAACTCACGGAGAACGTCCTTTACCCGGCCATGTTTATTTTGCTCCAGATGGCTATCATTTGGGCATAAAAAAGGAGGGACATATCATCTTAAGTGAAAGTGAACCTGTCAATGGTTTGCGACCATCCGTATCCTACCTTTTTCAAACAATTGCAGAGGTTTTCGGGAGAGGTGCTATAGGCATCTTACTCACTGGAATGGGCAAGGATGGTGCTGACGGGCTGAAAACGATGAAGGAAAGGGGAGCAATGACTATCGCTCAAGATCAGAAATCTTCAATTGTTCACGGTATGCCTGGAGAGGCAATTCGAGTCGGCGCGGCAACCCATATACTTCCCCTGATCGAAATAGCAGGCATGTTGACACATATAGATCGTGTTCAATTAGGACTGAAATATGACAAGTGATACTCCAATGATTTTGATCGCCGAAGATGCTCCCACGCAAGCGATGGGCTTGAAATTCCTCCTGGAAAATCAAAATTATCGTGTTACCATTGCACGGGACGGAGAAGAGGCCCTAAGACTGATTCCTCTTGTAAAACCGCAGCTCATTATCACTGATATTGTAATGCCGAAATTGGATGGTTACCAATTGTGTCAGGAGGTCAAGAAGCATCCTCAGTTTAAAAATATCCCCGTCATTCTACTAACATCCCTCACCGAGGTTACCGATGTCATTAAAGGACTCGAGTGCGGCGCGGATAATTTCGTCACTAAACCATTTAACAATAATTACTTTCTTGCCAGAGTCAATTACGTCCTCAAGGAGATGAGCGCTGTCAAAAATGAAAGTCATGAAGATTCAATCAAGATCGAATACTCCGGCCATTCATTTTCGATCAAGGCGGATCGACTGCAGATAATAAATATTTTGCTGTCTGTTTTTGATGCCGCGATTCAGAGAAACTATGAACTTATTCATACTAAAAATGAACTAAAGGCGGCTTATGGTCAGCTCGAAGAAAATCTCATGAAGGTCAATGAAATGAATGAAGAGCTTGAAAAATTCTGCTCCTGTGTTTCCCATGATCTGAGAGCTCCACTGCGGGCCGTAACAAGATTCGGCACTCTCCTTTTGGAAGAGTATGGTAAAGTACTTGACGACAAAGCAAAGGGTTATCTCTTGGGAATGACGAACTCTGCCCAACATATGAAAACACTCATTGAAGCTCTGTTGAGCCTCTCCATGCTAACTCAGCATGAAGTACGGCCGGACGACGTTAATCTCACAAAAATAGCCGAGAGAATTATAGACGAACTCACAAAACTTGAACCTGAGAGAAAAGTCACGGTATCCATAGCGCAGAATGCAATCCAAAGAGGAGATAATGACCTACTACAATCAGTGCTCGACAACCTACTTCGAAATGCTTGGAAGTTCACCTCAAAAAATCCGGATGCAGCGATTGAATTCGGCTTCTCCTCGATGAACGACGAAACTACCTACTATGTAAAAGATAACGGTGCCGGATTTGATATGAAATATGTAGAAAAACTTTTTTCTCCTTTTCAACGCCTGCACGCATCTTCCGAATTTGAAGGGACGGGTATTGGCTTGGCTACCGTTCAGCGAATTATCCATCGCCACAAGGGGAAAGTGTGGGTTACAGGGGAAGTCGGAAAAGGTGCCACTTTTTATTTTAAACTTTTTAAGATGAATGAGAAATAATGATGCTAAACGATATTCAAAATATTTTAATAGCTGAAGATGCCCCCACTCAAGCGGAACACCTGAAATCCATTTTGGAAGAGCAACATTATCAAGTGTCCGTCGCCCGGAATGGTGAAGAAGCGTTTAATTTGATGCCTACTTTAAATCCGGATATCGTGATCTCGGACATCATGATGCCGAAATTGAATGGCTATCAATTGTGCCAGAAAATCAAGGCAGACAGCAATTTTAAGAATACTCCAGTTATCCTACTCACCACTCTAACAGATGTTGCAGATGTCATAAAAGGATTAGAGAGTGGTGCGGATCATTTCCTGACAAAACCCTTTGAAAAAAAATACCTGCTTGAGAGAGTGAACCGCGTTCTTGCTTCAAGGAATTTGAGTGAGGATCAAAATTCTCAAGAAGCGGTTGATATTGAATTCTCAGGTCGTTCTTATTCCATAAAAGCAGATCGACTTCAAATTTTGTCGATCCTCCTCGATACTGCCGTGCAGCGCAACAATGACCTTCTTCAGATAAAGGACAAATTACAAGTCGCAAATAAGAAACTCGAACAAAGCGTTTGTGAGAGCAATACGCTTAATGAAGAACTTGAAAGCTTCTCATCTTCTGTTTCTCACGATTTAAGGGCTCCTTTACGTGCTATTATGGGATATGCTCACATCCTTCTGAAGGGGTTTGAAGGCAAGCTTGATGAAAAAGAGAAAGGGTATCTCTTGGCGATAAATAGCGCCGCCGAACACATGAGGCAGCTGATTGAAGATTTGCTACGTTTGTCTAAATTGGGCGGGCAAGAGCTACGATCGGATCATGTAGACCTAACAAAGATGGCCCTAGAAATTATAGACGACTTGAGACGGTCCGAACCTAAACGAAATATCAAGGTATCTATCGCAGAAAATCTGACACTAGAAGGAGACGTCTTTCTATTTCGAGTAGTATTGGATAATCTATTAAGAAATGCGTGGAAGTTCACTTCAAAGAAGTCAGAGGCAGTTGTAGAGTTCGGAATGACATATAGAGAAAGGGTACCCACCTATTACATCAGAGATAATGGTGCTGGTTTTGACATGAAGTACTCTGAAAAGCTCTTCACCCCTTTTGGGCGTATGCACCCGTCGTCAGAGTTTGAAGGAACTGGTATTGGCCTGGCCACCGTTCAGCGAATCATTCATCGCCACCATGGAAAAATATGGGTCGAAGCAAAAGTTGAAAAAGGCACTACCTTTTATTTCCAAATAAGACAGTTATGAAGGACTATAAGATATTAATTGTTGATGACTATGATTATGATCGTTTTATTATATCTAGCTACTTGACCACTGAAAAAGAGATAAAATATCGGATCCTAGAGGCGGAATCAGTCAAACGTGCTATAGAGATCCTCAATTCGACTCAAGTCGATTGCCTAGTTACCGATTACAATCTGATTGGGGGTTCAGGTCTCCTCCTTATGGATAAGATTAAAGCAGAGTATCCCAATATAGTCGGAGTTATGATGTCGGGTACCAATGATGCAAAGTCATTGAAATTATTTGC
>JBDSKY010000290.1:0-4120 GCA_039916675.1 Bdellovibrionia bacterium | reverse complement strand
GGCTTCTAATGATATTTGGGATACTGATAGCTGGACTGATCGGCGCAGCGGTCATCTATACACAAAAAATCATGCCTTCTTCATCGGTACCTATCGTAGAAAGCGCAACAAAATCAACTGTAAACACGCCAGCCGTATCCCCTTCACCTGCCATTTCTCCAAGTGAACTCCCTTCTCCAGACCTAAAAGGTGAAATCCTTCCTTCCCCGTCGGTAAGTGCTTCACCAGGACCCTCGCTTGCTCCCGACCTCTCAGTAGACTCAGCTGGCCTTTCCAAAGCAACTGTCGTCATGATTACAAGTGCCGGGACTATTAAATTCAAATTTTACCCCAACGATGCGCGCCAAACCGTCGATCGAATTATCGAACTGATCGGCAAGGGGTTTTACAATGGACTGACCTTTCATCGGGTAGTTCCTGGCTTCGTTATTCAAGGTGGCGACCCTGTTGGCAACGGTACCGGTGGAAGTGGCCAAAAACTAAAAGCTGAGTTTAGCAATAGAAGGCACGTAGAGGGGACTCTGGCAATGGCAAGAGCGGCTGACCCTAACTCTGCAGATTCGCAATTTTATATTTGCCTCGGCACTCTACAGCACCTAGATCATAATTATACCGTTTTTGGGCAAGTGGTAGAAGGAATGGACGTCGCACGAATGATTAAAGCTGGTGATAAAATGCTGTCGTTTTCAATTCAATAATAGAATTGACGTCGCTACTGCCAATCTTTCTTAATGGTCTCGTTAGGCAGAATGCCGGCCTCTTGAAGAGCCTTAGCAGCACGTTCACTTCGAGTCCTTATCCAAAGGTCATATAGCCGAAGAATGTCTTTCTCCGTTCGAGGTGTCGTTCGATCGCTCACTTCAGCAAGGACTTCCACGAATGAACCAAATTTCTGAGCGAGTTCCTGATAAAGAACTTTTTTCATCTCTTCTTCAGATCGCGCCGCAACTTGTTGGTAGGCTGAGCCTCCAACGTCAATGTAGTAATCTATATCTACAGATTTTCTATTTAAACTTTCTTGAAAATAACCCGCCATGTACAAAGAAACATCGCCGATATGCCTAAAGAGGAGACTCTGGGTAAAAGGTTGGGTTTGTTCGAGCGCTTCTTTAAGCATAATGGCTAAAGGCTCTTCTCGTACTTCTCCCTCTTTATTTAAAGAAAAAAGACGATCGGTTTTTATAAACTGATTTAATAAATTTACGAGGTAAAACTCTGTTTCAGGTTGGGTAGTGATTTTTTGTTTTTCCAAGGCATCAGTAACTAATTCTCTAAAAAATTCTTGCGGCTGGGCTACCAGCGTTAAAGCTGACTTACCATTCATTGAAAAATACCTCCCGGAGTCCTATAATTCAATTTCTTTGCCCAGCTCAAAAGACATCAAAATAGACAACTATTTTAATTCTCTCCTACTACTATGTTAAACTAATCTTTTATGGTGTCAAATAGGGGATGTCATAGACGACACAGCCCAATCTAGGTACACTCAGACTGCTATGAGCCTACATAACTGCCATCCCGTGTGCATTTCCAAAAAACGCCTAACTTCAGCTGCTTGTAAAGCTCCTTTGCTATTTATTGGAGTTTTACTGGGCCTTCAATCTGCATCGATCGCTGGGCCACAAACAGAAGTGCATGTCACACTATTAGGTCAACCCTGCCTGATTCAAGGCCCGTTCGATGAACTTGTCCTGAAGTCGATCCACAGTATTGGACCTGCCCAAATTTATCCCACTCTTTCTCTACAAAATATTCCTAGCTCACTAGAACGTTCGCGTAAGGCATTGGAAAAAATTCGATCTAGCTCAAACCTCCACTCTCTCTTGGATCGTTATCGTGAAAAACTTCGTAAAAGAATCGAAGCCCAGGTGGCTTTTATGACAGCGCTTCAACAGTCACATAAGACAAACCAGGCCAGCACCCTTCTAAAAACTGCGGCTCAATATCTTCAAGGTCGCGACTTACGATCTTTTGAAAGCTTGTTAAAGAAAAATCACTCTTTCGAAAAGGCGAATGCCGAGACCCTGGATACCCTGTTTGATTTGTTTAACGAAGCAATCGAACCTGACCCTGAAGCCGAATTCCACCGAGCAATTAAAAAACTAAAGATTCAATACACTTGCTCATTCGAGGAAAATGACGAAGCCGCGTCAGAATAATGACCCAGGCCTACTTGAACTCAATCGAAATACAAAATAATATCTAAGCTATAAATTCATATATTAATTACATAGTTGCTAATAATTTATAGTATAATAAATAAATCATGCTGCACCTTTTTGGCCTCTCATTTTTGGCAATTTTTGTTTCGCTCGATATTGTCGGGACCCTCCCGATGTTCGTCAACATGACCCACACTCTCACTGCTATTAAACGAAACAGAATAGTCAATACTTCCATGTGTGTGGCACTTGGCGTTGCCATCCTCTTTGCCTTTGTAGGAGAAGGACTATTTCACTTTTTAGCTATTACCCTTTTTGATTTTGAAATTGCTGGAGGACTGGTTCTGCTCTTGGTTTCCTTGGCCGATTTAGCTGGAGGCCCAGAAGCAATCAACCACTCCTCTGGATCGACCGGCATTGTTCCATTAGCGGTGCCGCTGATTACAGGGCCCGGAGTAATTACGACATTACTTCTCCAAGTCAACAGTGTTGGCTATCTTGTGTCTCTCTCAGCTTTATGCGCCAATTATCTTTTGGCATGGTTCATCCTGCGTCATTCTGTAAAAATAACCCGCGTATTAGGTAAAGACGGCACTGTTGTCATTTCAAAAATTGCCGCCTTACTTTTAGCGACAATCGCCGTTTCAATGATTAGAACGGGAGTCTTCGGGGCAGTTGCCGCTTTCAACGTCAGTAAGTAGCTACTAGCCTACAATACTGGTTACCATGTGTGGCTCTAGAAAATATTTACGACAGATCGCGCGAAGATCCTTCGCGCTAATCGCCCTTATTTTCTTTGCCAACTGCTCTTCCGTAAGATTCGGAATCTTATACAAAGCTTCTAAACCAAAGTGAGCGGCCAAGGACGGATCGCTTTGAAGATCCATTGCCCGACGACCTATATAAAACTCCTTCGCTCGTTCCATTTCCTTTAAGCTAGGTCCTTTTTCAAACAGATCCTCAAAGGTTTTACGTATCCCCTCAATCGCCTCTTTCCGTTTTTCAGGAGAGCAGGCGATATAAGTACCGACGTAGCCCTTTTCAAGGCCTTCAAAACTAATTGGCGACACTGTATAGGCTAAGCTCTTCTTTTCGCGTAGCTCAATAAACAGTCTCCCGCTCTGTCCACCTAGCAGAGTCTGCAACAATCTTAGCGGAAAACGATCCTCGGCACTAATTCGTGTACCCAATCCACCAATCATGATGTGGCATTGTTCACGGTTCAGCGTCTTCTCAATCCATCTCGGAGCCTTCAAAGTGGGCTCATCTGCTAGGCTGGCTGGCAGGGCCAAAGGCGAGTTCAATGGAAAATTCGATTGATAATGCCTTTTTTGATCGCGGGCTTTCTCTTCCAGGTGATGAACCCAATTCTCCATAGCACTTTGCTTGATCGGTCCACTGATAGAAATCACAAGTCTTTCGGGTCTTACCCACTCTCGGTGGAATGTTGACAATTTTCCTTGAACTATAGAAGGAAGGCTATCAAGCGATCCATGGGTCATCCGACCGTAAGGATGGGATTCAAATAAGGTTTCTAAAAACAGTTTCGAGCAAAGTTGAGATGAATGGTCGGCAACATTCCGGACTGACTCTTCGGTAGTCCTTCTTGCGTGATCTACCTCCTCTTTGGGGAAAATCGGATTCAAAAGTACATCCGTGAAAATCCCCGATAGGGCGCTCCAATCCTTACCTAAGCCCGTCAGCTGCAGGCCAACACTATTTCGGCCCGCAAAGCCATCTATGCTGGCGGCACGACTTTCCGTGGCCGCAAGAATTTTTCGGCTATCCTGGGTAGTGGTTCCTTTTGTCCAAGTAGAAGCAAGCATCGAACTGGAGCCCCAGTCCATAGCAGCACTCTCAATCGGATTAGAAACCTCAAGGCGAACACCTGCTAGAACAGAAGCATGGATACTCATCACGTGGGATGTGGGCCGTTCGCAAAATCGAACCTCTAAGCC
>JBDSKY010000289.1:0-7433 GCA_039916675.1 Bdellovibrionia bacterium | reverse complement strand
GGATGAATTGCAGGAACGGTCGCAAGCATTTTTCCGGTATAGGGGCATTCAATAGAGCGAATCATTGGATTGACGTCAGCTAAATTGGACCCTGCGTAATTATTGAGAGGCCAAAAAGGCAACCCTGAGCTGCCGGCTAGAAATCGCGCTACCATGCCAAAGTGAGAGTATTCTTCCAGCTCAAGCCTGGTTTTTGAATCCTTCTGACTTCGGCGTCTCAAAGCGTGAAGACTGCCGACACCGGGGTTGCCTGCCCAGCTAAATACAAGTTTCTTGACACACTCAGCTTCAATCAATTGGTCATAAACCAGATCAGGTGTCAGGCGTATGGCCGTTAAGTCCTTGATGCCTTGTCGAATGATCTCATGTCCTGCCGCAAAGCAGATTAGATGAGTAAAGCCATCAATCACTATGCTGTCACCTGAGTGAAGCGATTCTGAAATCGCCTCAGTCATGGAACAAAGTTTGTTTGCTCGTTGCTTGGACTTTCTTGAAACGTTCGCTAAGTTAGTTGTCACAGAAGACCTCAGAGTTTTCCCATACAGTAATCCATAACTTCTAGGCCGACTTTAATTTCATCAGGACTCATGATTAAAGGTGGGGCGAAACGAATTGTAGATTGGCCACAGGAAAGAAGCAGAAGCCCCTGTTTAAAAGCCAGCTGTTCGAGTCGAGCCACGTATTCGGAAGCGGGATTTTTTGTACCTGCTTCAACAAACTCTGCGCCAATCATGAAGCCAGTTCCACGGACGTCGCCAATGATAGGATGCTTCTTTTGAAGATCTCGGAGCCCTCTTAAAAATATTTCGCCGTTTTCTCTGATCTGAGGCAACAGTCCTTCAACAATTTCGAGGGTGGCAATGGCTGCGGCACAGCAAACTGGATTGCCGCCGTAAGTGGAACCATGACTGGACCTAGGCCAAGTCATAACGCTTTCTTTGGCAATTATGGCACCAATCGGCATTCCGGAAGCGATTCCCTTTGCAGAAAGGAGGATATCAGGAGCTACGTCGAATAAATCAGCAGCAAACATTTGTCCTGTGCGTCCAACGCCACATTGAATTTCGTCGAACACTAAAAGAATGCCGTGCTCGTCACACATTTTTCTCAGATTTTTTAGGAATTTCACAGGCGGCATTACGTACCCGCCTTCTCCTAATATGGGTTCAATAAAAATCGCAGCGACTTCCTTGGGATCTAGGTGACTTGAAAATAAGTCGGTATCAAACTCTGTGAGACATTTACAATTTGCGTCGTGGGTGGGTTTACCATAAGCGCAACGGTAAGGGTTTGGATAAGGGACATGAGTAATGCCAGGCATCAAAGGCCCAAAATGCGCACGTTGTTTCACTTTAGAGGAGGTTAGAGCTACCGCACCTAAAGTTCTGCCGTGAAAGGCTCCCTTGAAGGCGATTAAATTATTCCGTTTAGTATGATATCGTGCGAGTTTAATTGCACCCTCTACGGCTTCGGTTCCGGAATTTGTGAGAAAAATCTTTTTTGGGCCCATGCCTGGCACGTAACCCGCGAGTTTCTCCATAAGGTCAGAGAAGCTCTGATAATAAAAGTCAGTCCCACAAATATGTAAAAATTTGTCCGCCGCATCTTTAATGGCCTGAACCACTTTTGGATGTGCGTGTCCAGTAGACGTAGTTGCGATGCCCGCCATAAAGTCTAAATAACGATTTCCATCTACGTCATAAATCCATGATCCTTCGCCTCGATCAACAACCAAGGGATATTCTTTGATATAGGAAGGAGACGCGTACTTGGTGTCTTTCTCAATAATAAGTTTAGCTTTAGGTCCTGGTGGTTGAGTTTTAATTTCTGGTCTGAGATTTTTCATAAAGATTCCTTTGAAATTTTTAAAATAGTTATTCTAGTGAGAATCACAAATTAGATCTTATTGCATTCGAGTTTGTGATTGCTCTCTCATAAATTGAGAAACGTAGTAGGGTCCACAACCGCCTTTGCCGGTAGAGCCGCTGCCCTTCCAGCCACTGAAGGCCTGCACACCTGGCCAGGCGCCAGTTGTAGCCCCTGTTTTTCTATTGGCGTAAAGAACTCCCGCTTCTATGTGCTCCATGAAATAATTAACATCGGATTCTACTTCGCTGAATACACCGGCAGTCAGGCCATAGTCGCATTGATTTGCCTGTTGCACCGCTTCTTCCAAGGTATCAAACGTGTCTAACAATAAAAAAGGCGTAAAGAGTTCATCACGAATTAATCGATGACCACGGGGAAGGCTTGCAAGGATCGGCTCTACAAAATATCCGTCTTTGTATTTTGTATGGGTCCGAAGGTTTTCACCACCCAATAGGATCTTTCCATCTTTTTTGGCTTCGGTAACCGCACTCATGTGGCGATTGTAGGCCTTCTCGTTGATAACGGGTCCAAGGTAATTCTCTTGCATCGTTGGATCACCTATCTTTAGAGATTGGGCCTTTTGAATGAATTGCTCAGTGAACTCTTTCTGAAGTGATCGATGCACATAAACTCGGGAGAGTGCGCTGCATTTTTGTCCTGACATTCCGAAGGCAGATCGCATGCACCCTTCGACCGCTTTATCGAGGTCGGCTTTGGCACAAACAATGGCTGGATTCTTTACGCCCATTTCTAGAAGACAGGGTTTAGCGTAGTCGGAGGTCATGACTCTCATGAGTTTCATTCCAACTTCTTTACTTCCTGTAAACGCGAGGCCTTTAATTTTAGGATGATTCACTAAGGCATTGCCTAAGGATCCTCCTGGGCCGTGGACTACTTGAAAGACGCCGTTTGGAAGGCCTGCGTCGCGTAGGCACTCATAAAGTTTTTGACCACACCATGGGGTTTCGCTGCTGGGTTTAAGAACGACCGAGTTGCCGCCTAAGAGAGCAGCTCCGCTCATCCCTGCTGCTAAGGCCATGGGAAAATTAAAAGGGGAAATGACGGCAAAAATTCCGAAAGGTTTTAAATAACTTCCGGTTTTTTCATTGGGAGAGAGTTTCCCGAGGGGCTTATAAAAGCCGTTGGCTTCTTCCATCTGTCCTGCGTAGTACCGAAATAAATCGGCCGATTCTTCTACGTCGCCTAAGGACTCCATCCGATTTTTGCCTACTTCCAGGCTCATGACTGCGGCGATTTCCAAGCGACGTTCAGAAATCAATTCAGCCGCATTCTTTATAATTTTCACTCGTTCTTGCCAAGGAGTGGCTCCCCAAGCTTTTTGTGCTTTCTCAGAGATATCCATGATTCTGTCAATTTCAGAAGTCGGCACGGAATGAAAGCGAGCTAAGGTTTGAGTTATTTTTGCAGGATTTTTGTCGTCAAGGAATACGCCCGACTGAAAGGGTTTGCCGTCAATCCAAGATGGAAACTCAGTTCCTAGGTTTCGCTCCATTTGACTCAATGTGGTATCAAACTCGCGGTGAAGTTGGCTGAGGTCAGCCTCCAATACAGAATAGGTAATTCGAAATGCCATGGTCGTTCCCCTCCCCGTTGAAAATTAGGGTTAGAACACAGAATCCAACCCCTTAAAGACTGCGTACCAGAACTGCTGTCCCTTGACCACCACTCACACAAAGAGCTGCTACCCCGAGTGCTCCTTTTTTACCTTTTAACGTATGTAAAAGGGTGACCAAAACCCTGGCGCCGCTAGCTCCAATGGGATGCCCGATCGCGATTGCCCCACCTCGCGGATTTAAATTTCTAGGAGGAATTTTTAAAATTCTTTGACACGCCAGGACCTGTGCCGCAAAGGCTTCGTTAATTTCTACGGATTCCAAATCTTGAACGGATAATTTATGGCGAGAAATAAGATTCTGAATTGCCTGTATGGGACCTAGGCCCATTTTTTTCGGATCTAAGGCAATGGATTCAAAATCTAGAATCTCCGCTTGAGCGTGGGAGAAACGTTGATCGGAAACATGGAGGAATGCAGCACCGTCGGTAATGCCACTCGAGTTTCCAGCTGTAATAGTTCCATTCTTAGGATCAAAGACAGGCGTCAGTCTTCCCAGAGATGTTAAGGTGGTCTCTGGACGTCGGTGTTCATCTTCTGAAAACAAAGGAGTAGTAGATTTACCTCCCCCGGTTTCAATCGAGAAGGTCTCCTCGCTATAGGCACCACTCTTCCAAGCTAACTCGGCTTTTGTTTGCGAGGAAAGTGCATATTCGTCTTGTTCCTGTCGCGTTATTCCCAACTCCTGGGCAAGAAAGCGCTCCACTGTTTCGCCCATCACCATGTCAGCCATCGGGCAATGGAATCCATCTTGAACCATTCCATCTAAAACTGTGGAATGTCCAAGCCTCAAGCCCCATCTGGCTTGTGGTAATAAATAAGGGGTGTTTGACATGCTCTCAGTGCCACCGGCCCAAATTGAATGGGCTTTACCCATTGCGATTTTTTCCATGGCATTGAAAACAGCGGTCATCCCGGAAGCACATGCTTGATTCAGCGTCAAAGCTGGAACGGAATCAGGTAGACCTGAAAAAATACAAATCTGACGAGCAGGATTAGGCCCCGCTCCTGCTTGCCTCGCATGTCCTACGAGGACCCAATCGGGAGTGGGAGCCTCAGGCGCTCTCTTTAGTGCTGCACTTAAGGCAAGCGTTCCTAGCTGAGGAGCAGTGAACTTTTTGAGGCTTCCGCCGAACTTCCCAATGGGTGTGCGAGTGGCTGCGCCTAAGTAGATTGGTCTATGAAAAACAGAATCGACAAGGACTGGCATAGCGCTTATAGTTACCACAATTCATTGAGAGGCGACTAAGATTATGGCTTCTTTACCAGGTAAAAAAACAATTAAATACCCAGACGGTCATGTCATTTTAAGAAATCTCGACAAAGAGTTTCCGATTATTTCCCACGGTGAAGGAATCTATCTTTATGACGCTGCAGGAAAAAAATACCTGGACGCTGCTGGTGGAGCCTTAGTGGTGAGTGTCGGGCATGGCAATCAAGATGTGATACGCCGTATCACGAATCAAATGAATAAAGTTGCTTATGTAAACGGCACTCAATTTACCTCACAGGCCGCTGAGGATCTGGCTGCACGTCTAGCACTGCTATCACCGGATTCAGATCTGAATCGGGCGTGCTTTCTCAGCTCGGGTTCGGAAGCTGTTGAAGCAGCGGTAAAATTCGTACGGCAACTTTGGGTGGACCGGGGAAAGTCGGAACGCTACAAACTCATTGCACGGATACCGAGTTACCATGGCAATACATTGTATGCCTTGTCTGCATCTGGAAGACCCCATTATAAAAAGTATTACGGTCCTCTTCTCAATGAAGTAATCACGGTTTCTGCTCCCTATGAATATCGTTCGCCAGTTTTGGACTATGCTAAAGAGGGTGCCGATTTTTATGCCGCCGAATTGGAAACCACGATCCTGAAGGAAGGTCCTGAGACAATCGCTGCATTTATTTTTGAGCCAGTTATTGGTTCTTCTACCGGTGGATCACTTCCCCCTCCTGGTTATTTCAAAAAAGTGGAGGAAGTTTGCCGGAAATATCAAATCCTCATGATTGCCGATGAGGTGATGTGTGGATCCGGGAGAACTGGAAAGTTTTTTGCATCTCAGCATTTTGATTTTAAACCAGATCTGATTGTTTTGGGCAAAGGCATCAGCAGTGGTTATGTGGCGCTTAGTGCAGTGATGGTGAAGGATGCGCATCTGCGGGAGATAAAGACTAGCACCGGCTACTTCATGCATGCCCAAACTTATTTACAGGCCCCTTCAATGGTCGCGGCTGGGGTTGCTGTGCTGGACTATTTTGAAAAACACAGATGCGTTGAAAACTCGGAGCTTCGAGGAGAGCAGCTTCATCGTCGCCTCCACGAAGAGTTAGATTCCCTTCAATATGTGGGTTGTGTGTCTGGGAAGGGGTTGTTGGCGGGCGTTGAGTTTGTTGAAGACAAAAAGAGCAAGAAGCCCTTCGCGCGTAATAAAAAAGTGGCAGAGAAGTTTACTTCCTTCGCTTTTGAGCGGGGTTTAATTCTTTGGCCGAATGTAGGACAAGCAGATGGTGTGAATGGGGATTTGGTTGTTTTTGGTCCTCCTCTAATTATAAATGAAGCCCAGATTGAAGAGTTGGTCACGCTTCTTAAAGACTGTGTGATCGCATTTTTCCAATCGTCATTTTTGAAGTGAACCTATCCGCTGCTAAAATTTTAGATTTGAAATTTCACAGCGCAGGACCTATAAGGCCCGTTATGAAATTCAAATTATTTAGCACGGTTATCTTTTTTCCACTTTTCATTTTGGGTTGTGAGCACATTCCAGGCACGTTGAATGTCAGCTCAGAACTTTCGCTCAATGAAAAGGGAAATGAAGTTTTCACCTTGTCACCCGGTAGTTATAAAATGGCATGGACAGAGATCAATGTTGACGGAAAAAAATATGTCGAGATTGAACTGAGCGACGCTGCAGGTCAGAAACACAATCTCCAACTTCCACTTCCTGAAGATTATAAGGGTTCAAACGATTCCAGCAGTTTTCAACTTAAGGCAGAAGAGATCAAGCAATCCTATGATTTAACCGGGCATTTCAAAATGCATTCCTCGAATTCAGAAAGCGTCCATACAAGTGAATACTGTGAAATCCCTGCTGAGGGTGCGGGAGCCTCATACGGCTATGGATACGGGTATATTGGTGGATATGAATATCTTCCAGGTCAGCGCGAGGTTATCTATCATACGAACACGATTACTTATGCTCTCAATGCTGAGCTGAATTCACCACGAGATAGTTCTAGTCTGGCCCAGTTTGAGGCTGAATTTATTAGCACTTCAATCATTTATGATTTTGAAGGTGTGTGCCATCTATAAGGTTCGCAACTTTCTTTGATTGCCAAGAAATTCAAATTGAAATTACGCGTTCTAGCACCTATAAGTCGTCTGTCTTTATCTAAAAAAAAAGTAACGAGGGCAGTATGAATTTAAAATTATTGAGTGCAGTTATTGTATTTCCATTATTTATGGTTGGATGTGAGCATATTCAGGGCACGTTGGATGTTAACTCCGATCTATCGCTTAGGGGAAAGGGGAATAAGGTTTTTACCTTGGCACCCGGAAATTACAGTATGGAATGGACCCAAAAGCATTTGGCTGGGAAAAAGTATGTCAAGATTGAGTTGAAAGATGCCTCAGGCAAGAAGCATAATGTTCATATTCCGTTGCCTAAAGACATGAAGGTTTTAGGCGATGGCAGCTTTCAGCTTAAGGCAGAACAAATTAAGCAACCTTTTGATTTGGCCGTGCATTCCAAAGTTCAGCCTTCAGATTCGGAAAAAGTGTTTGCGACTGAATACTGCAGTATTCCTGTTTACGGGTATGGATACGGATATGGTTATGGGTATGGTTACGGGTATGGATATCATTATATTTCAGGCTGGCGCGAAGTAGCCTATCATGCTCATACAACAACTCATTTTCTTAGCGCGGAGTTAAACG
>JBDSKY010000288.1:0-2523 GCA_039916675.1 Bdellovibrionia bacterium | reverse complement strand
GGATAGCAGAGTCTGCGCCCATGGCAAGAGCAGTTCGCAGTGTTTCCACTACACGAGCTGGGCCTGCAGAGACGACCGTGACGGTGCTGCCTGGATTTTTTTCACGGAGACGAAGGGACTCTTCTACGGCGAATTCATCGTAGGGAGACATGATCCATTTAGTTCCTACTAAATCGACTCCGCTTTGATCTGCATTGAGTTTAATTTTGGTTTCTGTGTCAGGGACCTGTTTAATGCACAAATAGATGTTCATATTTTTCAGCTTATACCGGTGGTTTGAGGGCTTCTGCAACTTCTTTTAGCACGGAAACATCAGAACAAAACGTAAACCTAACATATCCCTCTCCCTGTTCGCCGAATCCGTTGCCGGGAGTGGAGACAATTCCTTTTCTCTGAATTAAGTCCAAGACATAGTCTTCGGACCGAATTCCTTCAGGAAGCCTAGCCCAAGCATAAAAAGTGGCGTCCGGAGATTTGCACTTTAGGCCGGAGGCTTGAAGTGCGGGAATTAAGATATCCCGACGTTTTTGGTAGATTGCTCGAAGCTCGGAGCAAAAAGGTTCGTAATGGTTTAACGCTTCCATCCCTGCCTCTTGGCAAGCATTGAACGCACCTGAGTCTATGTTAGTTTTGATTTGTGCTAGACCATTGATGATTTTGGCGTTGCCGACAACGGAGCCGATTCTCCATCCGGTCATATTGAAAGTTTTGGACAAACTGTGAAATTCACAACCGATGTCCATCGCGCCAGGAGCTTCCAAGAAGCTAGGTTGTTTTTTTCCATCAAAAAATATTTCTGAATAAGCATTATCATGGCAGACCAGCAGCTGGTGTTTCTTTGCGAAAGCTACCATCTCCTTAAAAAATTCCACACTCGCTGATGCTGATGTCGGATTGTTAGGATAATTCAAAAAGATCATCCGAACTTTAGGTACGGACTTAATCAGGCGTTCGAGTTCCGCAAAATCAGGGAGATAGTTATTTTTTTCAAGAAGCTTAAAAGGAAGTGGAATGCCTCCCGCAAACAAGGTGCTCGCTTGATAAACAGGATAGCCCGGATCAGGGACCAGGACTCCTTCCCCAGGATTGACGAATGCCAAGGGAATATGAGCGATCCCTTCTTTGGATCCGATTAAGGCCAAGACTTCGTTTTCAGGGTTAAGATTGACTTGAAAGCGGTTCTTATACCACTTGGCAACTGTCTTTCGAAATTCTAGCATGCCCCAGTAAGAAGGATATTGATGATTCTCTGGTTTCTTTGCAGCAGCAATGAGTCGATCGATTATAAAACTGGGAGTAGGTAAATCGGGATCTCCAATTCCCAAAGAAATGAGCTTGCGCCCCTTCTTCTGTTCTTCTTGCTTAATTTTATCAATTTTAGCGAATAGATAAGGTGGGATTTTGTCCAACCGATGGGCCGTTTGAAATAAGTCACTCATGAGTTGGGTTCCTTTCCGTTAAAGCGTGAAAATAGTTTTCCATACTCAATAAACCTTGCGGAGAGCGCATGCTTCGATTTTGAGCTAACCAGAGAGCAGCTTGGATCGCTCCGTGCGCGAAGATGGACCTATTCTGCGCGAAGTGACTAATGGTGATTTGGTCATTTTTTCCATAAAAGGTGACCTCGTGGTCTCCAATGACTTCGCCCGCGCGGATACTGTGGGTCTGGATGGTGCCCGGCTTAGAGGGACGAATTGCTTTTTGAAGGGAGATAGCAGTTCCACTTGGGGCATCTACTTTGTGCTCATGATGAGTTTCTACAATAACGGGTGTGTAACCTAGCTTTTCCAAGAGAGGCGAAGCCTGCTGAAGAATTCGAGCAAGTGCTGAGACTCCGGTGGAAAAGTTTGAAGCAATCAAAACCGGGGCACGAGAGCCCAGTTCGATCAGAGTTTTCTCGTCCGCAGCATTCCAGCCAGTGCTCCCTACTACAAAGGCAGGCAGGTGTGGAGGAACTCCTTTGGCATTTGATAAAATTTTCTCTGCAAGAGTTAAAAAAGACGCGGGGCTGGAAAAATCAATCACTACATCTGTTTGAAGAAGGGGATCTAAAGAATCCCCCCGGTTCACAGCAGCACTCAATGTTGCAACCGTAGCAAACTCTGTTGCTAGCAAACGTGAAATCGATTGCCCCATTCTTCCTCTTGCTCCTAAAAGTCCGATTTTAATCACGAGGTGCCTCCTGCATCACTATAAGGTGAAGATTTTATTCCACAGCGGGTCAGAGTAGTTCTTACGATACCAACATTTCCAGATGAAAGGGGTGCCAGAGGGGCGCGCATTCGAGAGCTGCACCAACCCGCATATTCCATCGCAAATTTAATAGGGCCAGGATTAGAATCTATGAAGAGATCTCGAAACAGCGGGTAGTAACGGCGGTGAATGGCGAGTGATTGTGAAAGGCTACCTGATGTTGCAGTATGATAAAGCTCCATCATGGCCCTAGGAATGACATTGCTTGAGACAGATACGATTCCTACTGCACCCACAGAAAGGAGGGGGAGGAAAGTCGCGTCATCTCCA
>JBDSKY010000287.1:0-4496 GCA_039916675.1 Bdellovibrionia bacterium | reverse complement strand
ATTTTGTTTATTTTTCTTATTTTATTTTTGATTAAGTTTGGTCGGGGCGAGAGGATTCGAACCTCCGACCCCTTGCACCCCATGCAAGTGCGCTAGCCAGGCTGCGCTACGCCCCGACGAAACAGCTAAGTGGGAAACCTAATCTATATAGTCTCGAAAATCAAGGGCTCCTGATTACTGGTTGCTTTTCAGGATCGCACGCAGCGCGCTGCTCCAATTCGTATCCGTTTGAAATTTAAGCTTTGAATATCTCTCAGCATAAGAGTCATAGGAGCTTTTTGAAGTAGGAAGCCAAATCGACAGCCCCGCTGCGCGACTGTAATAGGAAGTGGCACCATGAGTAATGATGAATTGGTCCAAGACAGTTTTTAGATTGCCCAGGCTTGATTTTCCTAGTTCTACTAGATTCTCTTTTTCCAGAAGGCCGACAAAGTCAGTTAAATCTCCGTAATCTGGAAAAGAAAAATTCTGTGTGTCCCTTGCTACACTTACCACTCTTGCGCGGGCTTGTTGGGGTAGTTTGGTCAATTCTGAGCTTAAGTTGCGTAGGGCTGTTGTCAAAACCGGAAGTTTGCTTAGGTCATAAGCTGCGAAGGTTGCGTCTTGGTATCCGTTTCCGCCGCCGCTGTAGGAGTTTATATACTCTTCAGTTAGATATTCTGCGACTTGTGCTGGGGTGCTTTGCGAATGAGCAGTCCAGCGAGCTAGGAAGGTGTCATAGGGCCAGCCAGCGGCGGCTTCTACTTCTTCGGAGCCTCCGTAAACATTGACTGAGTCTGAGACCTCACGGGCTACTTCAGCCATTCCCATTAGACATGCGTCACTGGCGAAGAAGTCTATTTTGTGACCAATAAACTTGGCCGCATCTTCCAGAGCTTCCCCTAGTTGAAGAGTTGTGATGGAATTTCCGGTGTTTTCATCCCAACTGATATCGAAGGGTTTAAAATCTTTAGGTGAGGGTTTTTTGCCATGGGTGGAATGCCAACCGCTTCCATGGTCCCAAACATCGATAAAATAATGCTTCGCAGGGTAGTTTGCTACGCCCCAATGAATGAAATCCACTAGGTTATGCCAATCTCCCATATCGATACTGCCAAGGTTTTCTATAACGGGAGAGGTTACCTTGTGGAGCTCGTTGTCTTGAATTACATAGAGTCTTTCAACTTTGCCTCTATTCAAACTTGCCCACTGGGTCACAACATTTATGTCGGCTGTTGATCCAACTTTTTCCATTTGATTCATATTCATTGTGCCGAAGCGATCTAAGTTGTTGTTGCCGTTTAGGTAAATGAGAAAGGTCCATTCCTTCATCTCAGGTTTCTCCGTTTGGGAGACTGGGGAGGCCATGGCCACCGAGAAAAGTTGAGAAATCACTGAAATTCCTAGAATTAGGGACAGGATTAAGGATCTTCGCATTTGGCTCCTCCATGAGTAAGCGAGAGAAATTGAATATTATTCTTCAATAAATAATATATATAGAAATAGTGTAGCAGGCTTTAACAAGCGAGCAACCTAGTTTATTTTCGTCAAACAATTGTCACATAGGCTACAGCTGGAAGCAGTGAGCGGAGTTCGGTCAAAGTAAGTTTTTAGGAATGCGCTTCTACACAATGGCGTTGCTAGAAAATCGAAAAGCTTTGTCAGATCGTCCTGTCTTTTTTTAGAATGATTCACAGTCCATTCCAATAATCTAAAATCTTCGGGCTCCCAGAGAACAAGTGCATGGTTATCTGAAGCAGGATTTCGTCCAACTCGTCCGATGGTTTGTACTAACGATAAGAGAGAGGTAGGGGCTTGCCAGAGGATTACAAACTTAAGGTGTTGATAATTCATTCCCATGCCGAATGCAGATGTTGCGACTACCGTGTCAGGGATTCCCTGAGCTACGAGGTTTTCGATGTTCTTCCTTTCTTCTGTAGACATTCCCCCATGGTAAATAACCACGTTTCTACCTAATGCTGACATAAGTCTTCCAATTCGAATTGTTGCTTCGCGAGTGGAGACGAATACAATTCCAGGTCCGTTTCGTTGTTTGAGCCATTCAAATACATATGACGCTCGGTCTTGAAGGGAAATCCTATGAATTTTAAGTTGTAAATGTCGGGGAAGCTCAAAGCCTCCCATCTCTAGAAGGGGAGTAGGAAGCTTTTGTCGCAAGCTCAATCTTGCCTCAAACGGAAGCGTAGCGGTTAACCACAGGCTTTGGGCAATCTCGTGTTTAGTTAAGAGATCCGGTAAAATTGTGAAGGCGGGTCTGAATTTTTCTCCCCATTCCCAGAGACAATGGCACTCGTCTACGATTAAGAGATTCGGTTTCCATAAAAGAAGGGCTCTTTCTTTAGAGGGAAAAGTAAGGGATTCCGGACTTACAATCCAGGCACCGGACTTGGATTGCGGGGGGCCCTGAGATGATCCTCTTACTCCTAAGGTAGTTTGGATGCCCCGTCCCTGAAGCGTTTGAAATTGTTGTCGGGCCAGTGCAACTAGAGGAGTGACCAAAAGAGTGCGACGGTTCCCTGCTGCGGCCAGTCTTTCATAAATTAAACTTTTTCCAGCGCCGGTGGGGGCAATGCATAGAAGATGAGAGGGGTGAGAAGGATTTGGATGGATAGCTTCAAGTGCGGCTTTCTGAAACGGTCGGAGCTGGAGCATATGGCCGACTGTGCCAAAACTATGCCGCTGCAATCATAAATTTCGCTGCGATTCTAATCCGTAAATTAAGCTTCAGCTAATTTGAGGTCGGGTGCAGATTCATGGGAGCGAAATCTGAGATACACTAGTCCTCCGATGCTACCTATAAATAGGTTTACCATTGCAAAAAGGCTATATACGTCGGCACCCCTTTCGGAGCCGATTAAATGGAAGAGGTAGAGGAACGCCACGTTACCCGTCCCAATTCCTCCAGGTGCGATTGGGATTGCGGTAATAAGCAAACCCATTCCCAGTATTACATAAAGGGATAGGAGAGCGATTTGTGTTTCTCCCAGGGCGTATGCCAATTGGAGACAGCTCCAACCGACTATGAGATGGATTAAAACTGAAATCGATAAGACCTTGAGGACAGCTATCCGATGGGTGTGATAGTGGCGAAGACTTAAATAGACTCGCGTCAGTGCCGACGCCTTTGAAATTTGGCTTTCTAGCCAACGCAATAAGCGGAGCAATGGATCGTGGCGTTCCCGCACCAAAAATAAGTAGCCGTAAAAAAAGACAACACTTGCTGCCGCAATTTCTACTAAAACTTGAATGGCTTTAAGCAGTGGAGTATTTGCATACGCTTCATAATTGATAATCAAAGCGCCCGAAGAAACCAGTACCAAAGCCGACAAGCCCGCAACTCGATCGAATAGAATCGATCCTAGCGCCCGGGTCTTTTGCCCTTTCGCCTCTTTGCCGACATAAAATACTTTTACGAAATCACCGCTGACTGCTCCAGGGAGGGCAATATTGAAAAAATTTCCGATAAACGTGAGCTGCATAATCCTGAGAAAAGGAATTTGGATTCCCTGAGCGTTCAACAGCCATTTCCATCGCACCACGCCTAAACAGGTTGTAAATAATAAGGCGCCCACGGCGGGAAGAATTATCTGCCACTCTTTCAAGGCTTGTCGTGTCGCTTCAACAGAAATAAAACCTTTTTTTAATAAAAAATAAAGGAGCCCAGAAATAAAGATGAATTTCAAAGCCAAAACAGCGCGTTGCTTGTAAGGGTGAGGTGGGTGTTTTCTTGCGATAGTCATAGTCTGAAGATAATCATAATTTGAAAAAGTTACTGAATATTATTTCCGCAATTTTAGGATTGTACAGTTCCGCGCTGCGTTTCGAATTGAGGAGTTCCAACTTTTTAACTTTTCGTTTATCTATGAAAACTTTCTCAGCTTCCTCAATACCTTTTTCAGGGTGAAACTGAATTCCAAATACGGGTTTGTTTTCCAATTGGCAGGCTTGAATAGAGCACAGCTCTGATTCAGCCAGCTTTTTCATGCCTTGAGGAAGCTGGCACACTTCCTCTTGATGAGCAGAAAAGGAATAAAATGAACCCTCAAGTCCTTTCATCAAATCAGATGATTCAAGAATTTTAATTTGAGACCAGCCGAATTCGGGCGCGGCGGCTTTTCCTACAGCCTTTTTACCACCCAAACTACGTGCCAAGATCTGATGGCCAAAACAAACTCCGAGATAAGGCTTGCCTGAATTTATTGCAGATTGAGTAAATTCAATGAGGCTTTCTACCCAAGGCGCTTCTTCGAGGGCCGAGGTTTTTGAACCTGAGACGATAATTCTATCAAATCCGGCAGGGCTAGAGGGAAGATCATTTTGAGGGGCTCTGCGAGTCACTATCGTTGCATCCGGAGCTAGTTTCGCACATTTACGCAAGTCTTCAGATCCCCAGCAACCCGGGTCAATATTGTTATCAATAATTAGAATTTTCACTGACGTTCTCCCCCCTTATTTGCTCTTCACTCAAGTAGGCATATTTTAAAAACATACTATGC
>JBDSKY010000286.1:0-7348 GCA_039916675.1 Bdellovibrionia bacterium | reverse complement strand
ACACGCTTGGACGGCGTGTTAGTTATTTTGTACTAAAAAAAGGCGGCCCCAATTTCTTGGTGCCGCCTTCTTGGAAGTCTGTCGCTAGAAACTCGTTTGTTAGAAATGTCTATCATCAGAGAAAGTTCGTATTTGAGCGGGAGTCGTATTATCGGCCACCCCGGCCTCCGCCGCCGCGTCCGCCACCACCGCCAAATCCTCCACCGCCACCGCCACCGCCAAAGCCGCCACGGCCTCCGCCGCCGCCACGCCCACCACCCCCGCCTTCACGGGGCACCATAGGGCGGGCTTCATTTACAGTCATTGCGCGACCGCTGTAGTCCGCTCCATTGAACTTAGCTATAGCTTCAGCCGCTTCAGCATCGGTTGACATCTCGACGAAGCCGAAACCTTTGCTACGGCCGGATTCTCGATCTGTAATCAAATGCACGGACTCTACTTTTCCACACTGCGAGAAAGTATCAGTAAGGACTTGTTCGGTTGCAGAAAAAGGCAAATTGCCAACGTATAGTTTTTTACCCATTTTACCTCCTAAAGGCTGGGAGCCGCTTTAGAGGATAGAGCACTATGCTCGCAGACTCTGACGCGACAAAACAGTTCACTTAGGTATTATGATAATCCAGGAATTATGTTATTTCAAATTTTTTTTATGCGAGTAACTATTTGAAATTATAAAGAAATAACAATTATTGGCCTGCTTTTGATGATTTTTTAAATAGATTAAGAATCAAAAATCGGAGCAGCCATCATATAACTTACCTAGAGGCTATCGCAAATCACAGATATACGATATAATAGATCGTATATGGACCTTCAAAGGGTAAACACCCGGTCAGTTTGAATGGTTGATTAATTCGGAGGACGGTAAGTTTAGGTTGAAATCGGACTCATATTATCGTATTTGAAAGGGCTCAATGATTCGACTAAATAGAACGACCGAATATGGACTAATGGCTTTGCGTCATATGAGTAAGAAGTACTCTAAGACGCTTCCAGGCAGTCCCGAATCTTTGACCAGCGCAAGAGAGATTGCGGACTGCTATGGAATTCCCTTTGAGATCACTGCTAAAACTTTGCAGCGGCTTAAAGAAAGCGGAATTATTCAGTCTACTCATGGAGCGAGAGGGGGATATATCCTACAACGCTCTTTAAGTGAAGTTTCTCTCGCAGAGTTTTTAGCTTTAATGCAAGGCCCTCAAGGGGTAGTTGCATGTTCATCAGGTATCGAAGAACAATCGGCTAATGACTGTGAATATGGATCGCGTTGCGAGATCAAGTCGTTTATGGATCGTTTGAATTCTCGATTGTTTAACTTTTTATCTGAGATCCCTCTGGCCGAATTAGCCGAGGGCCCTGTTACTAATCTAGTTCCGATTTCTACCTTTAAAAAGGAATATGTATGAAGGCTATGTTTAAGAAGGAATGTATATGTTGAAATTTCCCATTTATCTCGATTATCACGCGACTTGCCCTGTGGATCCTGAAGTATTGAAGACCATGATTCCTTATTTCACTGAAGTCTTTGGAAACGCTGCTAGCCGTAATCACGAATTTGGTTGGACCGCTGAAGCCGGAGTTGAGAAAGCTCGTAAACAAATTGCTAATTTAATCGGCGCGCATGAAAAAGAAATTATTTTTACCAGTGGCGCTACTGAGAGTGATAATCTCGCCATCATGGGTGTTGCCGAAATGTATCATGAAAAGGGCAATCACATCATCACAACGCCTATTGAGCATAAGGCGATTTTAGATACCTGCCAATTTCTTCAGAAAAAAGGTTTTGAAATAACTTATCTCCCTGTGGACAAATATGGCCAGGTGAGTGCTGAACTTGTTAGAAATGCAATTACACCTAAGACAATTCTAGTATCTATCATGGCTGCTAATAACGAAATTGGCACAATCAATCCAATGGCCGAAATTGGAAAAGTCTGTAAGGAAAAAGGCGTCCTCTTTCACACCGATGCAGTTCAAGCCATTGGAAAGACCCCTATCAATGTTCAAGAGATGGGAATTGATATACTGTCCCTAACGGCCCATAAAATTTATGGTCCTAAAGGTATCGGCGCTCTTTACGTGCGTAGAAAAAATCCGCGTGTCCGTTTATCCGCAATGATTCATGGCGGAGGCCACGAAAGAGGCATGCGTTCAGGGACTTTGAATGTTCCAGGTATTATAGGTTTTGGAAAGGCCGCCGAGCTTGCAATGCACTTAATGCCTGAAGAGACCGCTCGATTACTGAGATTGAGAGAAAAATTATGGACTGGGATCCAAGCTAGTTTGGATGAGGTTTATCTGAACGGGCATCCGACTGAAAGATTGCCTAATAACCTAAATGTAAGTTTTGCTTTCGTTGAGGGCGAGTCCTTGATGATGGGAATGAAGGAGCTGGCAGTATCCAGCGGTTCAGCTTGCACTTCGGCCAGTCTTGAGCCTTCGTATGTATTAAAAAACATTGGGGTAGGTGAAGACTTGGCTCATACCAGCATTCGGTTTGGTTTGGGTCGTTTCACTACAGATGAAGAGATTGATTTCACCATTAAAAAAGTCGTGAGTACCGTTAAGAGATTGCGGGATTTGTCACCTCTCTATGAAATGGTAAAAGAGGGAGTGGACCTTAAGTCTGTGACTTGGGCTGCACACTGATTTGAATGGTTTTTGAAAGTTAAAGGAGATTGCTATGGCATATACAAAAAAAGTTATTGATCACTACGAAAATCCAAGAAATGTAGGATCATTAGATAAGAATTCAGTAAACGTCGGAACTGGCTTAGTGGGTGCACCAGAGTGCGGTGACGTAATGAAGCTTCAAGTTGAAATTGATGATACCACGCGCATTATTAAGGACGCTAAGTTCAAGACGTTTGGTTGCGGCAGTGCGATCGCAAGCTCTTCTCTTGCAACGGAGTGGATCAAGGGAAAAACTATTGAGGAAGCTTTAAGTATTAAAAATACGGATATTGTTCAGGAGCTTTCTTTGCCCCCGATCAAAATCCATTGTTCAGTGCTTGCAGAAGATGCAATTAAGGCAGCCATTTCTGACTACCTTAAGAAAAGCAAGGAGGTAAAAACCGCATGATTGAAGTAAGTGATAAGGCAGTATCCGAAATTAAACGGCTCCAAGAAAAGGATGCTTCCGCAGCAAGTTCGATGCTTCGGGTAATGGTTATCGGTGGAGGTTGTTCCGGCATGAGCTATAAGCTCGGCTTTGACGATAAGCCAGCTGCAGCTAATGATAAAGTATTTGAAAAAGAGGGCGTGAAAGTTGTTTGCGACGCTAAGTCTTTTCTTTATCTGACAGGGACACAGCTGGATTTTACCGATGGTCTAAATGGTACTGGATTTGTTTTTAACAATCCTAATGCTAAGCGGACTTGTGGTTGCGGCTCTAGTTTCTCGGCCTAGAGCCATAGAAGTATCGCGCAATGAAGTGTCAGTTTTGTCAGAAGCCACTCACAGATTTTCTCTCACAGAATATTTGTGCATCCTGCGGGGCGCCTCAAGCTGTGTCTGTATCTTCTACGGAAGATTACTTTTCAGTTTTTGGCATGCCCAGGCGTTTTGGTTTGGATCGTGCTGAGGTAGAAAAGCGATTTTATCAGCTTTCTCGCGCTCTTCATCCTGACCGCTTTACGGTAGCGAGTTTAGACACCAAGGCTCGGTCCTTGGCGCGAATGAGTCTCATCAATCAGGCCTATGGGACTTTAAAAAGCCGGGACAATACCCGTGCTTATTTAATCAAGCTGGAGAGCTCGCTTGATCTAAAAAGTAAACCCAACGCAGCAATTCCAATGGAATTAACGGAAGCCTGGTTTGAGCTGCAAGAGTTGATTTCGGAAGATCCCGCTGGCGCAAAAGCTAAGCTAGATGAATTCCAAACAGAATTAAGTGTGTTCAACGAGGCATTGGAAAAAAAGATGTCTTCTTTAGAAATGACTTATGATTTAAATCCTTCCCAGTCCCTTTTAGAAAAGCTTGCGCAAGAGATTCAAACGCAGAGCTATATAAAATCCATGGAAAGAGATTTGGAACGGTTAAAGAAAAATGCCTATTCAAATTGAAAATTTGTCCGCAATCATTCCCCAGGTCCCGCATTCTGATGAAAACTTCTCAAGTCCGATAGTAGGAATTGATCTTGGTACAACCAATAGTTTAGTGGCGATCGTGAAGGACGGGAAACCTCAAGTTCTTCGCGCCAAAGATGGCAGTCGCATAGTACCGTCCGTAGTTTCATTTCTTAATTCTCAGCCTGTCGTCGGACTCGATGCCAAGAAACGCAAAGTTCGAGATGCCGCCCACACTGTGTTTTCTGTGAAGCGACTTCTGGGACGAGGATTTAATGATCTCAAGGCGATCGCAAGTACTCTTCCCTTTGAAATTGCTCCCCCTACCGAGACTGCTGAGGGATGCGAAGGTATAGTGCGAGTGATGGTAGGCGGTAACTCTTACACGGCGATTGAAATCTCTGCGCTTATTTTAAAAGAACTTAAGCTTACTGCTGAAGCGGCTTTGAATTGTTCGGTGACTCGCGCGGTGATCACCGTACCTGCTTACTTCAACGATGCCCAAAGACAGGCAACACGCACTGCAGGGCGGCTTGCAGGATTAGATGTTTTAAGAATTGTAAATGAGCCCACAGCTGCTTCTCTTGCCTATGGCTTAGATCGAAAGCGACAAGGGCTGATTGCGGTTTATGACTTAGGTGGAGGGACATTTGACGTCTCAATCTTGAAACTTCATGACGGAATATTTGAGGTATTGGCAACTCATGGCGATACAGCCTTGGGTGGCGATGATCTCGATGGCGTGATTGTTACGGTAGCTGTAGATGAGATTAAAAAGCAGTTTGGTGTTGATGCTCTAGTGGATGTACATACTCACGCCGCGTTATTAGAGGCCGCCGAAGCAACTAAAATTGCATTGTCGGAGAAATCTGAAGCTGTCTTTGAAGTGAGGATTGGTGAAAAAGTTTATAAAAGGACTTGGACATTATCTGAATTTGAAGAGCTAGCACTTCCCGTTTTAGAGAGAACCCGGGGCCCCTGTTTAAGAGCTCTGGAAGATGCTGGTTTAAAGATATCAGAGCTTTCAGACGTTGTATTGGTGGGAGGACCCACGCGCCTTAAAGTGGTTCAAAGATTTGTTAAGTCGCTTTTTGGCCGAGATCCTAATACTTCCGTTCATCCCGACGAAGTAGTTGCTGAAGGAGCTGCCATTCAGGCAGATATCTTAGCGGGGAATAATCGAGACTTTTTGCTTTTAGATGTCGTTCCGCTCTCACTCGGATTGGAGACTTACGGCGGATTGATGTCAACGCTCATTCCTCGAAATACCCGGATACCAACAGTAGCGAGGGAGACCTTTACGACGTTCGTAAACAATCAAACCGGCGTCGATATTCATGTCCTTCAGGGAGAACGTGAGAAGGTAGAAGATAATCGAAGTTTGGCGAAGTTTAAGCTCAAAGGACTGATGCTTCAGCCGGCAGGTATGCCTCGGATTGAAGTTACCTTTCTTATTGATGCTGACGGAATTCTCCAGGTAGCTGCGAAAGACCTTAAGACAGGTACCGAGCAGGCGATCGAAGTAAAACCCAGTTTTGGATTAACAGATAGTGAAGTTGAGAATATGCTTATGGCAAGCCACGAGAATGCTAAAGCCGATGTTGAATACCGAGGGCTGGTTGAAGCTAGGAATAAGGCAGAGCCTGTTCTTCGCGTCGTAGAAAGTAAATTGCCGGATGCACAGCGATTCCTTCCTCCTGAAGAGGTAAAAATCATTCAGGCAGCAGTGGAAAAGCTAAAGACAGAATTATCCCAAGAGAGCGCAGAGAAAATATTAGCGTCGAGTGCTTACCTGAATCAAGTAACAGTCCGATTGGCTGAACTTTTAATCCAAGAAACACTTAACAATTTGGAATCTGATTCAGAATCTAGTAAAAAAGTTAATCCATAAAGTAGAGGAGTACGGAATATGCCAAAAGTAACATTCATGCCCATGAACGAAACCTATGAAGCAAACAAAGGCGAAAGCGTTTTGGATGTGGGAATCAACAATAATGTTCCCATTCAACATGCCTGTGGTGGGTTCTGCGCCTGCACTACTTGTCACGTATTAGTAAAGTCCGGGGGTGAGAATCTTTCTGACATGGAAGAGGAAGAAACAGATCGATTGGAACGCGCTTCCGGTATTGAACTGAATTCTCGCTTGGGATGTCAGGCTAGAGTCATGGGCGACCTAGTAGTCGAAATTGTGAATCTTGACGATCGGTTTTAAACTTTCACAGTTCTAGTTCTAATTTCTAAAATTCATGTAAACTCATTCAATGCGATGGGTTGCTACGACGTGCGCCATATTGTTCCTGTTGTGTTTCATGCCGGTGCGAGGACTCCGGGCTGCTGAGAAAACTAGTAAGAAGGTGTTCACGTTTCGGCTTCAAACTGAACCCGAAACTCTCGACTGGAATCGGGCCCATACGCCGCTGGAAACCTACCTCTTAGTCAATCTTATGGAAGGGCTCCTAAGATTAGATTCAGATCTTCATCCTATACCTGGCTTAGCAGAGAGCTGGACAGTGAGTGCCGATCGAAAGGTTTATACCTTTCACCTCAGGCCTAAAGTGAAATGGTCCGATGGAAGTATCCTAAAAGCTGAAGATTTTGTTTACAGTTGGAAACGACTTCTTACCCCTGAAACCGCTGCTGCGTACGCCTACTTTCTCTATGACATCGTAGGAGCGAAGGAATTTAACCAGGGAAAAATAAAAAGTTTTGATCAAGTGGGAGTCTCCGCAATTGATTCCCTCGCGCTGCAGGTGAGGTTAAATAAGCCGGTTTCTTATTGGCCTTACATTACTACTTTCTGGGTAACCTTTCCGCTTAGGCGAGAGGTGGTAGAGAAGCCGGGACCGCGATGGGAAACGTCACAAAAATTAGTAACTCTGGGACCTTATCTTCTGGATCGGCACGATTTTAATTCCAAATTTATTCTGAAAGCGAACCCCGACTATTACGGTAAAAAAGGGAATGCAGACGAGCTGGTAGGGCAAATCGTGGCTGATGACGCTACAGCTTTAAGCCTTTATGAAGCAGGTTCACTGGATTTTTTATCCGATATTTCCACTATCGATCTTAAACGGCTAGAGGGGAGAGCGGATCTTAAAGTATTTCCTTATCTTAAAGCGGTGTATTTAGGTTTTGTTTTGAGTAAGACGTCAGTTGCGGATGTTCATACAAGGCGAGCAATAGCTCAGTCCATAGACAAAATGCAGTTTGCTCAGATCTTGAAAGGCAGACAGGAAAATGCAAATTCATTTCTCCCTACTGCCTTAAGGAAATCTTTTGGAATG
>JBDSKY010000285.1:0-8546 GCA_039916675.1 Bdellovibrionia bacterium | reverse complement strand
GAGGTAAACCGGAGAAGCCTACGAAGCGTGACACCGTACAAGCGCTGACGCAGGAGCTTGCGGATTCGAGGGAGTACTTGGAGTCGCTCAATCGTGAACTTGAGCATACTAACCAGGATTTGCAGTCCGCAAACGAAGAAGTTATTTCTGCGAATGAAGAACTTCAAAGTACCAATGAGGAGCTGGAAACTGCGAAGGAAGAACTTCAATCAGGAAATGAAGAACTCACTACGGTCAACGACGAGCTTCAGAACAGGAATGTCGAACTGGATCGTTTGAACAACGACTTGACCAATCTTCTGAGTAGTATTGAAATTCCCATTCTGATCGTTGGCAGAGATGGACGAATCAGAAGGATTACTCCCGCTGCCGAACGTGCCCTAAGTCTCCAAGAGAGCGACGTGGGAAGGCCGATGCGGGAGATCCAGCCGAATTTTGAAGTCTTGAAGCTGGATCTTGATCTTGAGCAGAAAGTTGCCGATGTTGTGAACTCCATGAGAGCCACTGAGACAGAAATTCAAGATCGCGAGAGTCGTTGGTTCCGTCTTCAGATCCGGCCATATCGCACACTGGACAATCGGATCGACGGCGCTGTGATCGCACTCGTGGATATAGATGGGCTCAAGCGGAGCCTGAATGCTATTACGCTGGCTCGTAGCGAAGCAGAAAGTGCGCGTATGGCGGCAGAGTCGGGGAATCGCGCTAAAGACTTGTTTCTCGCCACGCTTTCCCATGAGTTGCGGACTCCTCTCACGACGATTCTTTCATACGCACAAATGCTTCGAATGGGCAAATTGAGTCCTGAAGCTTCCAAGAAGGGAGTTTTATTGATTGAACAAAGCGCTCTGTCTCAGGCGCAGCTCATCGACGATCTACTGGATGTTTCTCGAATCATCATGGGGAAATTGTCCCTCGATGTGCAGGAGGTCGACCCTATTCTTATTTTGTATGATTGTGTAGAATCTGTTCGGCCTTCGGCTGAGCGGAAGTCTATAAAGGTAGAAGTGACGTCACCGAACTCGAAAGTATTTGTACTGGCAGATCCGACTCGATTAAAACAGATATTTCTCAACCTGCTCACTAATGCGATAAAATTTTCTCAATCTGATGGCAGGATCGAGGTTGTCATGGATTGTTTGTCTTCTGGAGAATCGGTTCGATTTACCTTTCGTGATTTCGGCCAAGGGATTTCTGAGAAATTCTTGCCACATTTATTTGAACGCTTCAGTCAGGCTGATAATTCGAGCACTCGTGTCCACAGCGGGATGGGACTTGGACTTACAATCGTCCGCAGTCTTGTCGAGGGGCAAGGTGGAAGTGTGAGCGCGGAGAGTCCCGGCAAAGGGAAGGGGGCGACTTTTACGGTTACATTCCCGGCGATTGGTCGTGAGTCTTTGGATCGAAGCCTAGGTCCACGTAGGATTGATGCAGCTACTCCAGTTTCTTATGTTCCTCAAAGGCTTCCGGCTTTGGAGGGACTTCGCATTCTCTTGGTCGATGATGATTCGGGCGCGAGGGATTCGATTGGTTTGTTGCTAACGTCCCTTGGGGCTGTCGTCGCTAAGGCTGATTCAGGGCAGGCGGCGTTAGACTTAATGCAAAATTTTCGGCCTGATATCCTCATAAGTGATTTGGCGATGCCCGGAGAGGATGGTTATAGTTTGATCGCTCGAGTGCGAAAACTGCCCCCTGAGCAATTTGGCCAGATTCCGGCCCTCGCTTTAACGGCATATGCCAGTGTAGAAGATATCAAACAGGTGAAGGAAGCAGGGTTTCAAGCTCACTTGGCAAAACCCGTAGACGCCTTTAATTTAGCAAAAGTTGTTTCTGAAGTTTTCAGATCCATCGCACAGTCTAAGTGAGGCTTAGATCTTAAGTTGATGCGCTAGTAGTTGCCATTTTTTAAATGGTCTCATCAGTTTTTTGATGAAAGCGTCTAGCGCGAGCCGCATATCTAGCTGCCCGTGCAGCAAGCCTGGCATCTCGAGCCATCTTTTTCTCTGAAATTTTAAGTTTACGAGCTTCCTTCATTCCATGAAAAAATTCCACGATATAGTCTTTCGCCGACCACATGCTGATTCCCAATGAAATATAGAGCAGCACCATTCCTAAAGGCATGAGGGGAATTCCCCAAAGACCGTCGCGCGCCATAATAAGAGGAATTGCAACCATTTGGGTTGCGGTCTTCCATTTAGCTGATGTTGAGGCGCCAATGATAACGCCCTCCGCACTAGCTAGCGCCCTCAAGCCGGTAATTGCCATTTCACGACAAATCAGAAGAATCACTACGATTGGGTGAATTCTTCCCAAGTCCTGGAGCATAATGAGAGCCGACACAACCAAGAACTTATCGGCCAGCGGATCCATGAGTTTGCCAAAGATGGTCTCTACTTTTAAGAGCCGAGCCAGATAGCCATCAAAGTAGTCGGTAATGCTGGCGATTGAAAAGAGAATGCCGGCCGCAACATCCCAGCTTGTTTCACGGACCATGAGGCAGCCCACTACAACGGGAACAAACAATATTCTCAACAAAGTGAGCATATTGGGCGCCGTGTTAAAGGTCATGTAGTCATGGGATCGTTGCACTTCTATAATGAATATTTGGAATAGGGATGATTGTCTAGAGCAAACTGGGCCGTCGGTCTGAAACTCGGTAAACAAAATTTTCCTTTATAAACGACCCGCGTTAGATCATTCTTTTTAACATGGCTAAGAAACTCGTTAGTGCGGGGTTTGTTTTTCTACTTCTGGCAATAACGTATGCTTATAGCAGTGATTTAAAAAAAGGTAAGGGGTGGGGCTCCGAGGTGAAAACGAGTGAGCCCCCTTTGATTTCCTCGTTGTTGAAGCCGCTACTTTTAAAGAGGGTGCTGGAAGATAAGGAAATCGTTGCCCACGCTTCGCTGGATAAATTGCCGAATAGTCCGCAAGACAATAATAAAAAAAAATATAGTATCTATGCCTCCATGTTAGTGAGTTCAAGCGTCAAGGAAGCATATACGGCACTGACCGATTACAAACTTTATGCGAAATTAGTTCCATTCATCGAATCGGCGGTATTTTCGCCCATTTCTCATATATTGCGGCTTGAAGGAGGGATTTGGAGCTTTCGACTCTCCTCGCAAATTCTATTTACGGAACAGTTGGATCGTTGGATTCATTTTGATATCATTGGGGGCCATTTTACTGGACTAAGTGGTAATATCTATTTCGAATCGAAGGGTGAAAAAGGAACTTTAGTTTATTTAAGTGGAGAACAAATCGGTACGCATTGGCCTCCCACTTTTATAATTGAACGAGGAGCCGAAATTGTTTTTGGATTTACGGCTCAGCGCATGAGATCGTATATTGAGTCCACGAAGAAAGCACAGCAAGGAGCCAAGCATGGAGACCACGAAGAAAGGCAAATTCCGGAACCTAGAAATCATCTCTAGCAATGGATCTAGTTCTCAGTCGGGTTCTAAGGAATTAGAATCCGAAAGATCCAGTTCAGGAATGGACCGGAATTCAACGCGGGAAAGGCGGCATTTACCCCGTCTGAGCCTTTCATCTGAACAGTTCAAGCATTCGGAAACTGGAAAAATTTTTTCTGTGACGGATCTTTCTAAAAAGGGAATGGGATTGTGGCTTTTTGAACCGGAAGATTTAAATTTATTCTGGGTAGGCGGACACTTCGAGGGGACACTGAATCTAAAGAGAGAGAAGTATCAAATTCAGGCTCGCGTTAGAAATTTGAATTCCGATCGAATCGGTTGTGAATTTGAAAAACTCTCTCAGAGCTGCGCGGATTCCATTGCCAACTTTCTGAATCCTGCAACTTTGGGGGCAGAGCTTAAATTAATCCCTTCGGTCGAGTTAGATACGCTTTGGTACCATGGTCCGTCGGGCACTGATTTGTTGATCCGACGTACGGCGGACGGTCAGTATCACCGAATTACGCTTTACATATTGGGGAGCTTTATTCAGTGGGATGAGAGCGAAGGGTTGAGCACTGGACGCACTGCGCCTACGGAGAGTCATAGTGAGATCCGGGGTATTCATCGATTGGAGACGCTCTATTTAGATCCAGATCCAACTCTTGACTCGGAAAAGTTGGAGATTGCAAAAACTGTTGTCCTGAGTTCTAACCTACCTTTAGAGCTGAAAGAAAAGTGGAAAATCTTTAGCCAGAAAAATTGACTTGAAAGTTTGCCTTAAAAGTTTGAAAGGACCCCATGAATCGTAATTTTGCTTTAGAGTTTGTTCGAGTTACAGAAGCTGCTGCACTAGAAAGTGCTCGAATGATGGGTCGTGGAGACGAGAAAGCTGCCGACCATGCTGCCGTAGAAGCAATGCGACGAATGCTGAACTCAATCGAATTTGATGGCACAGTAGTCATCGGAGAAGGGGAGCGAGACGAAGCTCCTATGCTCTATATCGGGGAAAAAGTAGGCCGAGGAAATGGTCCTAAACTAGACCTCGCGTTAGACCCGCTTGAAGGTACAACTATCTGCGCACGCGGCGGTAACAACTCCCTTTCAGTGATAGCAATTGCTGAAGAAGGCAAGTTCTTACACGCTCCGGATACTTACATGAAAAAGATTGCTGTAGGGCCTGATGCCAAAGGTGCCATTGACCTCAATGCCTCGCCTTCGGAAAATTTGAAAAACATTGCCCAGGCCAAGAAGTGCTTGATTGAAGACTTAACTGTTGTCATCTTGGATCGAGCTCGTCATGCTGATTTGATTGCTGAAGTGAGACAAACCGGCGCCCGAATCTGGCTCATCGGAGATGGAGATGTTTCGGCCGCAATTGCAACTTGTAAAAAAGACAGTGGCGTAGATGTTCTTCTAGGAATTGGGGGGGCTCCCGAAGGTGTGATTGCTGCAGCGGCCCTTCGATGTATGGGAGGAGATTTCCAGGGCCAACTTATATTTCAAAATACTCAAGAATCTGATCGTGCCAAAGGAATGGGGATCAAGGATCTTAATCGAGTCTACGGTATACACGAGTTAGCCTCAGGAAATGTGATGTTCTGCGCTACTGGTGTGACTCAAGGGACGTTCTTAGACGGGGTTCGTTTTTCCAGGGGTGGTGCGATGACTCATTCTGTGGTAATGCGCTCTGAGTCAGGAACAGTTCGGTTTATTGAAGCTGAACACCACTTTGATCGCAAACCTACTTATTAGTTTTAGTTTTAAAATCGAGGAATAGAAATGGCTCAAGCTGAATATCACGAAGTTTTGTCAGTAGGGAAAGATAAACTTCTTTCCGCAATCACTCAATATGAGGATTATCCCCAATTTATAGACGGATGTAAATCCGTCAAAGTAGAACGTCAACCTTCAGGCGTGGTGCGGGTTTCCTATCACGTGAATTTGATGTCTCAGGACGTAATGTATACACTCGACCATCGCGAGAACAAGGCCGTAGGAACTGTTGAGTGGAGCCTGGTCGATAGTAATTTTTTTAAAAAAAATAATGGCAAATGGGAAGTGAAGCCAGCCGGTTCTGGAAAAACAGACGTTCTTTATTCTTTAGAAGTAGAATTCAAAGTCCCTGTTCCTGGATTCATTTTGAATCGATTAGTTAAAGGTAGTTTACCCGGAATGGTAAAGAGCTTCGAGAAACAAGCTAATGGTAGTTGAAGATTTACAGGCGAAAGCCGCAGAGATGATGAAAAAAGTTCTGACCGTGGGAGTAGGGGCCCTCTTTCTTACTGAAGAGAGTCTTCGTGCTCTGGTGTCGGACTTCAAATTGCCGAAGGAGCTGCTCTCAGCTATATTGGAATCTGCCAATAAGATGAAAGGCGATTTCCTTAAAAACCTTTCGTCGGATTTAATGTCTCAGCTGATGTCACATGTAGACGTGGCGAAATTAGTCGAAGAAATAGTAGCCAAAAACGAAATTGAGCTAAAAATTAACGTTAACTTCAAGCCTAAAAAAGCGGATAAACCTCCGTCCGCTACCTCTCGTTAGAATTCTTGTTTGTTGTAGTATTTATTTATTATTCTATGCTTTGTGGGCCTTACTGCTTTAGTTGCGGGGTGTGATCGATATGGAGTACCCCCTGACACTCTTGTTTACCTTACTAACCCCGCTGTCTATTCACAGAACTATGCTAAAAATTGGACCTTTGTAGTGGAATTAAGTGCTAGAGTTAGCCTTCAGTGCTAAAATTAAGAACTGTGATTCTCCAAAAATATGGAAATTTTTCAAAATGGATTTTATTCGTATTTTTATTTAGCTTTGGGCTTCCCATATCAGCGGTAGCCTATCAAAACGCCAAAGTAATTGAAAAAAGTGCAGACGTTTATGAAATGCCGGATTCTCATTCAAATGAGTTGACGAGTTTAAAAAAGGACCAAGAGATTAAGATCAGCTCCAAGTGGGTCACGGACGAGAAGGGCCGCAATTGGTACAAAGTTTTTACGGGAAGCGAATTTGGTTATATATTGGCGAATAAAGTAGCGACTTTTTCAATGAATAGAGAACTCGCTGGGATGAAAATACAAAGCTTTACTAACCGAAGCACGGATGAATCCGACGGGAGTTGGCACTTCCTACTTCGTGGAATGCTAAGTTACGCACCCCTCCTTGTAGCGAACTCAACGATTGGTAAAGAACTGGAGTTTAGTTTTGCGCCAGGCTTTTTCGGACAAGGGATTTGGCATCACGTGCTTTCTTTTGGCGGTGCTTATTTAAATTATTTACCAGGAGCTCCAGTATGGGCGGGCTCTGTGATTTTCCGAGTGCCAACGCTTTGGGTATTAAAGCCGGAATTTCGATTACGAGCAGGTCTGAGTTCAGCTAGAATTATTCAGTTTGGCGGAGTTCTAGGAATCAACTATCCGTTTAGCTTACATTATGGGATGCATTTATCGGGCTTTGTCGACGCGGGAAGTATGGTTCTCCTTCCTTCTTCTTATTACCTTTATGTTTCTGCAGGCATCGGACTTCATTTCTAAATCTTTGGCGTAGGTAGTTTGACCGTAATCTCAGGTCGACTCCTTGAGTTTTTACTGAAATAAGGTACATCATTGTTGCGATGAAGAAGCATACTCAGAGAAAAAAAAACATGAAAATCATAACTTTTGATCAGCCAGGAGAACCCGAAGTCCTTTATCTTGCTGAAACTGAGAAGCCCCATCCTAAGAAAGGCGAAGTCTTAATTCAAGTCAAGGCTGCAGGAGTCAACCGCCCAGATATTCTGCAACGAAAGGGAGCATATGCACCTCCTCCAGGGGCGTCTCCTGTTCTTGGGTTAGAGGTAGCAGGAAATGTTGTAGAATGTGGGGCTGAATCAGGGAGCTGGAAGGTCGGTGATTCAGTTTGTGCATTAGTATCAGGTGGAGGATACGCCGAATATTGCACCGCTCCTGCAGGTCAATGTCTTCCAATTCCTAAGGGACTTTCCTTTGTAGAGGCGGCAGCAATCCCTGAGACTTTTTTTACGGTTTGGGCAAATGTTTTTACACGGGGCCGGCTTACGGCGGGAGAGTCCCTGCTTATCCATGGTGGAAGTAGCGGCATCGGAAGTACGGCTATTCAAATGGCGCGAGCATTTGGTGCTAAAGTATTCGTGACTGTAGGTGGCGAAGATAAACGTAATTTTTGCCTTCAGCTCGGCGCTGCTGGCGCCGTGAATTATAGAACCGAAGACTTTGCTACCGAGATTCGACGTCTCAATTCGGGGCAAGGCATTGACGTAATTTTAGATATGGTGGCCGGGGACTATTTTTCTAAAAATCTGGATTTACTCGCTCCGGAGGGTCGTCTGGTTTTGATTGCGACGCAAAAAGGCGAGCTTGTCAATCTCTCCATTCGAACCCTCATGTCAAAAGGGGCCACGATAACGGGTTCAACTTTGCGTCCGCGGAGTATCGAACAAAAAAGCAAAATAGCATCTGAACTTCGAGAAAAAATCTGGCCCCTCCTCGAGGCTGGAAAACTCAAGCCCATCGTAGGATATGTCTATCCGTTGTCTGAATGCATTAAGGCGCATCGTCACATGGAAAGCAGCAAACATATGGGCAAAATTGTTCTTTCTGTAAGCGACGAGTAACGGCTTAGAATTTTCTCAATACTACAGCCTAGTTACAGCTTCTAACTGTCACCTATGTCTCCTCACCCCACAGTCGTGAGGGAAGGTGCCTTGTACATATGGCTAAACTTTAGTCACTGATCGACTAAAGTTTAGACCTAAGTGTTACTCTGTGTCCATATAACTCATTGAAATATAAGTATTTTACTGCTCGTTATATTTTAACGCAGTAAGTCTAATTGGCACTCCGCTTGCTTTATCTATGTCTGTAACCAAAGCAACCCAACGCTAAATGGTCCCAGATTAGAAAATGGAGCACACAATGTCATTCGGTAAAGAAAAAAGTCAGAAGCCAAGATTAGTAGTAGTAAGTTCAAATGGATCTTCTGTTGAAAAGCCAACTGTGGCACCAAGCGTTGCTGTAAAACATGTAGCCTATTCTCAAGTTATTAAATCAGAAGATCTCAGAAATACTCAGAATTCCGCAGTTCGAATTGATCAGTTCGTACCCTCTGAAGTAGTC
>JBDSKY010000284.1:0-9530 GCA_039916675.1 Bdellovibrionia bacterium | reverse complement strand
AGTTTACAAAATGCCCTAACCAACAGAGATATGAATGATGATTTGATACCGCTCATTCAATCTCGCAGGGAAAACGAAACCGACAGCGCGGCCAAGGCAGAATGGGACAAACTCTGTCTTCTTCTTGATCAAGTCTCTGAGGAATACTTACCTCCAAAGCGTATCCCATAAAGAGCAATTGGTCCTCGTTTCGCATTTAAAAATCGCAAAACAACTTTTCGGTGATCCTTGGGGAGGTTTACAAGAATATGATAAAAAAGTGGCTTAACCACCCTTACCTGACTTTCGCCCGAGTCTTCCATCTTGAGATCCTCACCCGAGATCGCGTCGTATACTGCCCTTCCACCTACCTCGACCGAGATTCGGGGAGGCTCCAATCCCGCTTTGCCCGCTGGTGCAGCAATTAAGGATACTCGTTCAGCCGGACTTGTCAGTTGTATATATGCATTGGGATCGGAGGTTACGATTCCTTCGGGATATTGTTGCCACTCTCCGGAAATAATAAACTTACTCAAACCTTCGCCCTCTTCGTTACCATCTCGATGATGGACGAATTTGGCTCGGCGGATTTTATCCTCACCCACTACAAAACCGGGTGAAGGAAAAGTCATAACAGGGGATCCTATTTTTGGTTTATACCCAAACTCATAACGATCCACATCTACTACTCTGGCCTCCTTTGGGGAAAACAAAGGAAGAAGTGCCAAGCCAGGATCTAGTGACCTTAAAAATTTCTGGAGATGATTTTCAATCTCCTTGAAATCTTCATCTCCCTCATAAGCCTGAATTACTCGTCCTTGATTTAGAAGCACGGTTTTTGGTAACTTAGTTGCATTTAGAGCATGGGCAAGAGTGCCCTCTGCATCTAACACGAGGGGAAAACTGATTTGCTGTTTTTCCATTAACTTCTGAATCGAGGCGGGCAATCTCATGTATTCGTATGATGGAACCAGAACAATGATGAAACCAAAATTGTTCTGGTGGTATCTGCGATACCACTCTTTAGCGTAAAAAATAGCGTTTTCGCCTTCAAAATCGGTCGGATCAATAAGCAGGATCATCCAATTTTTTTTTACAAATTCGCTACTGAGTGGAACGATAAGAGAATGCCCTTCGTGGGCAAACCCGGCTAGTAGAGGAGAAGACCCGAACCAAAACGGGGCTAAGTCTTTCTTCGCAATCGCAACGGCTTCTTCAGGAGTTAATTCCTTTTCCTTGGGTTTCCAAATCATTGAAGTTAATCACCGCCTGTGGAGTATTACGTTTCGCGAGAGATGCCATTGTTGCACCCATGGCAACAAATCCCGCCGTTAAAAGTGTCGTATGAAATGCGGCAACAAAATCTCCCGAGTCCTTAAGTTTCCAGGTAAACAAGGAAGTGGATAATCCCGTCCCTGCGACTAATCCAAGATTCCGAATAGTCGCCAAAAGCGCTGACGCGACTCCCAACTTCTGAACCGGAACACAGCCCATGATAGCACTATTATTGGGGGATTGGAAAAGTCCGGTTGCCAATCCAATTGAAATTAATCCTAAGATGATAAGATAATATTCCGTATTTCGATGAATCCCCATGCCAAATGCTCCGGCCATGGAAAAAAGCCCGATAACACCAATAAGAGTCCCAGCGAAACTAAGGCCCTGGCTTCCCACTCGATCAGAAAGCCGCCCACTTAAAGGAGCAATTACAAAGATAGTCAGCGGGATAGCAGTCATAAACATCCCAGCCTTATTCGGAGGAAAGTGTAAGACCTCTTCCAGAAAAAAAGGCATCAACACCTGAACAGACGAAAAGGCAACAAAAGTAAAAAAACCCGCCAAATTTGCCGACCAGAAAGTTTGATTCCTCAGTAGCGAAAGATCTAGCAGAGGCATTTCTGCCTCATTCTCCACGCGAACGAGAATTAATGTCAGAAGGAAAACCAAACCAACCATGATCAACCTGGGGATTTGTATCGGCGTACTGCCAGAAAAAGAAATATGAGGAGGATCAAAAGAGACCATGAATGCTAGGAGGAGACAAGTTTGAACAATTGCCCCTGTCCAATCAAAAAAGAGCTTCTTCGAAGTCCTCTCGTCTTTTCTAACAAAATATTGAACCAGTACAATTCCAAAAATTCCAATTGGGATATTAATTAAAAAAATACTTCTCCATCCGAGCTGACTTATTAAAAAACCGCCGATACTAGGCCCCGAGACTAAACCCACACTTACAACCATCGCCAAAATCCCTAGTGCAGAGCCTCGCTCACGAGGTGAGAACTCGCTTGTAATGATTGCTGGTCCATTGGCCATTAACATAGACGCGCCGACCGCCTGCAGCCCTCTACAAACTACCAGCCAAGTCAAAGACGGTGAAGTACCACAAAGACCCGATCCGAAAATAAAGATGAAAAAGCCTGATTGATACACAACTTTACGACCGAAATGGTCAGAGAGCCTACCTAAAGGTAGAAGCAGACAAGTCAGTACAAATAAATAGACAAGAATCACCCACTTCATTCTTAGTAAATCAGAGGACAAAGTTTTAGTGAGGGTAGGCAGGGCAATGTTTACAATACTTGAATCCAGAGTAGCCATAAATGTCCCACAGGCTACAGCTGCAAGCACCCGCCATTTTTGAATCATTTGATTAGTGTAACCATTTGGGTCGTTAGGTTCAAGGGCAAGCTTATCCATGTTAATTAGAAGATCCTGTGATATAGGAGCCCAATGCAACCCAAGGAACTTTTAGGAATAGCCGACGAATTACGTATATGGATTCTTGACATGCTCGCACAGGCTAAATCTGGCCATCCGGGCGGAAGCTTATCAGCCATTGACATAGTAACCGCACTGTTTTTCCATGAAATGCGCGGAATTGGCACGAATCAGCTGGAGCCCGTAAGAGATCATTTTGTTCTTTCAAAGGGACATGCTGTCCCTGCTCTTTACGCGGCATTATGTAAAAAAGGATTCATCCCTTTCGAAGAACTCAAAACCTTGCGCCAGACTGGTAGCCGTCTGCAAGGCCATCCAGATCGAGTGAGATTGCCTATTGTTGAGGCTTCCACTGGATCATTGGGACAAGGCCTTTCGGTAGCCCAGGGCATGGCCATGGCACTTAAGCAGGATGGTAAATCATCCCGAGTATTCTGTTTAGTGGGAGATGGGGAAATTCAAGAAGGCCAAATATGGGAGGCCGCAATGTCCGCTCCCAAATTCCAACTCTCTAATCTCTGCGTTATTTTAGATAACAATAAAGGCCAAATTGATGGCCCTGTTAGTCAAGTTATGCCTATCGAGCCCATTGGAGACAAATGGAAAGCTTTTGGATGGCATGTGCTGGAAATTGACGGTCACGACATGACTCAGATTCTTAAAGCCTTCGAAGAAGCCCGTAATCTCGAGAAAAACGGAAGTAAAACTCCCGTATTTATTCTCGCTCATACTGTAAAAGGAAAAGGCGTCTCCTTTATGGAAGGCAATATTGGCTGGCACGGCGTTGCTCCAAAACCCGAAGAAGCAGAAAAAGCTAAACAAGAAATTATGAAAAATGCCCTTGCGCGTGAAGGAAAAAACAATGGCTAAATCTACCCGTCAAGCATTTGGTGAAGCTCTAGCCAGACTAGGTCAAGAGTTTCCAGAAATCGTAACCCTAGACGCAGATCTTTCTAAATCGACTAAATCCGAACTTTTCGCAAAGAAGTTTCCTAATCGATTTTACGAAATGGGAATTGCCGAAGCCAACATGATTGGAACAGCGGCCGGGCTATCTTTCATGGGCAAACTGCCTTTTCTTTGCAGTTTTGGCTGCTTCATCACCGGACGCTACGATACTATCCGTTTAAGTGTGGCATATGCTCAAGCGAATGTGCGTATTGTCGGCACACACGCAGGTGTAGGAATCGGAGATGATGGCCATAGTCAAATGGGGCTTGAAGATATTACTTTGATGCGAGCACTTCCGACGATGGGCGTATTTCAGCCTATGGATGCAACTGAAACAGAACATATTATGGATTATTTGGTGAAAGAGTGGAAAGGTCCAGCTTACCTGAGACTCACTCGCCAGAACCTCCCTGATCTCTATCCTAAAAATTTACCCTTTCAGCCGACTAAGCTAATGCAGATTTCGGGACCAGCTAAAGGTTCACCGCCTGCCCGTATCGCAATTATTGGCACAGGTGCAGGCACTGCTGAGGCAGTCCAAGCTGCAGAAATTCTTCGCAAACGGGGGATTGAAATAGCAGTGTGGAACGCACATTGTCTTAAGCCGTATGATGAAAAAACCACTTTAGAAATCGGAAAACAGGCCCAACTTGTTTTGACTGTAGAGGATCATACAGTGATTGGTGGCTTGGGAAGCTGTGTAGCTGAAGCGTTCGCGACTCAAGCACAGCATGCCAAACTCATTCGACTAGGAGTTCAAGATACTTTCGGAGAAAGCGGCGATCCAGCTGAGCTTTACGATAAATTTGGGATCTCTGCTAAATCGATTGCAGATCGTATCCTTCGAGAGCTGTAGTAAATGGGGAGGGAGGCATCTGCCCTCGCTCCCCTGATATTATTGGTTCGACTATTTATACCCAATAATTCGGGCAAAGATCCAAAGAGGCCCTGTTAGTAGGTGAAGTACATTCTGCGTAAATGCAGGAGATCTTTTCTCGAAAAATGCGTGTCCAATCCCCTGCAAGATCCATCCGGATACAAACAGGATGGTATTTACCGTGGGTGAAATACTACGTCCCAGAAAATATAAACCAGTCATTGCAAGTACGAAGGGCGCAGCAATTTTCCAGTCCAAATAAAGGTACCAAAAGAATCCTACGATAAGGAGCGCGGTACCCCCATCTAGTCGAAGGTATTCTGACCCGGTCAATCCATTACCTATTACACACTGTCCCAAAAGTCCGAACAACCCTATGACGATCAAAGTGATACCCACGTAGTGAGTTATTTTATTACCCTTAGTCTGGTGATGGGAGGCATAATCATCAAAATAAAGCTTCAAACGAGGGCTGAGTAACGACTTATCTCGATTTTCCATTCCACCAATTCTCCTTGTGATTTCCAAAATTTCTTGGCACCATTTTAATACATGTCAGCAGAAAAGAAATCCTATAAAGCCGGCCAAATACTCTTCAACGACGGCGAAGCTTCTCACTCTCTTTTCATCATTGAGAAAGGTGGAGTATCAATTCGCAAGAAGAAAGGAAACGCCTCAGTTGAGGTAGGAAAAGTCCTGAAAGGCGAAGTCATTGGCGAGCTTTCATTCTTTGACCGCCAACCTCGAAGCGCCACAGCAGTTGCAATTACTGATGTAGAAGTAATCGAAATTTCTTTTGCGTCCATGGAAAACATTTACGCCTCTATCCCTGACTATATGAAAACAATCATGGGATCCCTGGCTGCACGTTTGCGTAAAGCGAATGACACCATCCGACAATTACGGAACCTTCCAGATTAATATTTGGAACCGAGACGATATCTAAAACTAAGGTCCGAGCTGCCGTATTGCCTCGTAAACAGCTACGCTCGCAGCGTTTGCCAAATTTAAAGACCTCACCCGTGCGTCATACATTGGAATTCGAGTTGTTTGAGTAGGGAAAGCGTTTATCACCCAATCCGGCAATCCGGCGGTCTCTTTTCCAAAAATCAAATAAGTCCCCGGAGCAAATTGGTGTTCAAAAATCGTATTGCCTGCTTTTTTGGAGAAAAAAACTTTCGGTGCATCGGCCGGAAGACCTTTTAAAAATTCCTCCAAACTTGGATGCTTCACAACAGTAAGATGTTCCCAATAATCCAGGCCAGCACGTTTGAGCTTAGCATGGGTAATCTCAAACCCCAAAGGCTCTATCAAATGAAGAGTCGTACCTGTAGCGAGACAAAGGCGACCGATGGAACCCGTGTTTTGAGGAATTTCAGGCTCTACTAATACTATATGTAAATTATGAGGCATTTCTTAATTCTAATTATTTCTTAAAGGCCTAGGGGCGCAATGTATTTAACATTCTTGGAAAAGGAATCGTTTCCCTTACGTGCTCAACACCTGTCAACCAGGCTACTGTGCGTTCTACTCCAAGACCAAAACCTGAATGCGGAACCGATCCAAATCGGCGAAGATCCAAGTACCAGGAATAATCCTGTTCTTTCAATCCATGCTCCTGAATTCGACGTTTGAGAACTTCAACACTTTCTTCACGCTGCCCACCCCCAATAATTTCGCCATAACCATCGGGAGCAATTAAGTCACAACCCAACGCATACCGTCCAGTGCCTGTTACTGCAGGCCCCCCTACGGTATCCGATTGTTTAAAATAGAAAGCCTTGATTTGGGAAGGCATATGATGCACGAAAACGGGCTTATTAAATTCTTCGCCAAGAGCCGCCTCATGGGGAGCACCAAAGTCATCGCCCCAAGGAATAGGAATCCCTCTTTTTTCAAGTATACGAACCGCTTCGTCGTAGGAAATTCGTGGAAAAGGTCCTTTGATCGCTTCCAATTTCGATAGATCTCTCTCAAGGGTTTTAAGCTCAGGCGCACGTCTACTCAAAACCGACTGAACAATATGCTCTAGGAACTCCTCACCTAACTGCATATTTTCGTTTATATCTGCAAAAGCCACTTCTGGCTCTACCATCCAAAACTCAGTCAAATGCTTACGAGTTTTTGATTTTTCAGCTCGAAAAGTAGGTCCAAAGACATACACCTTTCCAAAAGACATCGCCCCTACTTCACCGTAAAGCTGACCTGACTGGGTCAAATAAGCTTTCTCATCAAAGTAATTTGTTGAAAAAAGTGTAGAAGTCCCTTCGCAGGCACTAGGAGTCAAAATCGGAGCATCAAAGCGAATAAACCCACGGTCATCAAAAAATTCGTGAATAGCACGAATGATTTCTGCACGTACTCTCAATGCCGCCCACTGCCGAGAGCTTCGAATCCAAAGATGGCGATTCTCCATTAAGAATTCAACACCATGCTCCTTAGGTGAAATCGGGTAGGCATCTGCAACATGAACCACTCGCATGGAGTGAACTCCAAGTTCGAAGCCACCCGGTGAGCGAGGCTCCTTGCGCAACTTACCAGTAACTTCAACAGCAGATTCCTGAGTCAGAGTTTCAAACTGAGCAAACGCCTCTTCATTGCAATCACCCTTAAACAAGATGGACTGCATAAGACCGGTCCCATCTCGAAGGATTAAGAACTTAATCTTGCCCGAGCTTCTCTTATTATAAACCCACCCCTTAACAGTGACGACTTGGCCATCAAACTGTGCAGAATTTTCAATATAAAATCTCTGAGTACTCATAAGTTCCTTTTTAAATTCAGGCTAGAAATTTGCTATGAATTGGGCAAGAGTTCTGACGTATGCTCCGCTTGCACCACGCTTAGGATAATAAGACAAGTGTCCTAAATTCCAAGCAGTAGCAGCTATATCTAAATGAGCCCACATTGAACCTTTCCTAATAAACTGCTTTAAGAAAACTGCCCCTCGAATAGTGCCGCCAAGAGAATCGTTCGCGGAGTTTTTCATATCGGCGTAATCCGATTTTAGATCATCAAAATACTCGTCGTAAAGCGGCAGCTCCCAAATTCGTTCACCATTGGCTTCACCCGCTCTTCGGACCGCACTAATCAAAGCTTCGTCATTTCCTAAGATACCGCAACAATGTTTACCCAAAGCTATCGATACTGCGCCCGTCAAGGTAGCAACATCCACAATCGCATCTGGTTTCAAGTCCTGCGCGTAATCCAAGACATCGGCAAGAACCAAGCGGCCTTCAGCATCGGTATTAATAATTTCTACAGTCTTGCCACTTCTAGAGGTCAAAACATTACCTGGCTGAATTGCATTTCCATCCGGCATATTTTCACAAAAAGCCATTACCGCCACCACACGATTGGGTACTTCCCAGCTTGAAGCAAGGAGCATCGCTCCCATGACTGTAGCCGCCCCAGTCATATCATGTTTCATGTCTTCCATTTTCATCGATGGTTTAATTGAAATTCCACCGCTATCAAACGTTACACCTTTACCAACTAGAGCTACCGTCTTAGGATTTTTAACTCCCTTAGGCGAATATTCTAGAACTACAATTCGGCTTTCTCGCTCTGCTCCCTGGCCTACGCCCAGAAAAAGCCCCATTTTCTCGCGTTCCGCATCCTGTTCAGTCAAAATTTTGCATTTAAGACCATACTGCTTGGCCAATCTTTTAGCCTCGTTAGCATAGTAGACTGGCGTTCCGTAATTGGAAGGTTCATTAGACCAATCTCGAGTCACACCTACAGCTTCTCCGATTGCAGTAACTTGGATTAATTCTAGCTCGAGTTGTGATTTTAAATTCTTATCTTGGGTCACAAACACGATTTGCGATGGGCCTGGAGGATTATTTCCTTTTTCACTCTTTAGACCCAGCTTACCTTCTGACTTGGCCTCTGATTTAGTTTTGTACTTATTGAACTGATAAGCACTCAAAACTAACCCCTCGGCAAAAGCTCTCATTAAGCGAGCCCGGTCCGCTTCCTTAATACCAGAAGCAGCAACAAAACTATCGACTTCGACTGATACTTCCTTGCATTTTTCAGCATTGAGCTTTGCCCAAACCGTACCCCCGGCAAGCCGGGATTTTTCTTCAGTCAACTCGGCCGATGGACCCATACCAATCAAAAGAGCATTGTCGGCTACTTTAGACGACCCTGAATCAAAAAATCTAAGAAACTGAATCGCCCCATGTTTCGCATCGAAAGCGCCAGCCTTGCGCAGCTTTTCGACGGCGGGGCTATAAGCACCCTTGGGAGAAATTGCTTTTTTGGCTGAATCTTGAAATACTGCACAGATATTTGTGTCAATTCCGGTAGCCGATGATAGTCGAGCTTCTAATAATGGTAATTTATTCATGATAGGTCTTTGCCCTTTCGATAACTTTCATTAACATAGGGCCTGAATATGTTGAAGCGGTATCACCACATAATTGGCGGCATTTTTCGAATCGTAGACGCTCTTGTCATCGGGTTGGCGTGGCTATGCGCCTATGCCTTGCGATTTTATCTTCCTGTTATCGAAGTCACCAAAGGATTCCCTCCCTTCGAGAAATATGCAGCCCTCTGCCCCCTGGTCGTCGCGCTATGGATGGTAATCTTTTCTTATATGCGAGTTTACCAGTCCAAGCGCATGTTGCGGCGGACGGACGAAGCCTTTGAGATCCTCCGTGCTCATGGAATTGCAATGCTTTTGTTTATTACAATCACCTCTCTAGTCAGTGAATATCGATATTCCAGGGCTGTGATGCTTTATTTTGGAGCCTTGGGAGCAGTCTCTCTCATAGTCCTACGACTATTTTTAAGGAATGGACTGAGAGAAGTGAGACGAAGGGGCTTTAATTTAAGACATGTTTTAGTGCTCGGAGAAGGTGGGGCTCTCGAAACCCTAATCCAGAGAATCGATAAATTTCCAGAGCTAGGCTTTCGGATTCTGGGCGTGCTCACCCACGAAAACTCGAAGGTGGAAAATATTCAAGGAAAGCCCGTAATCGGCCACTTTGGCCAA
>JBDSKY010000283.1:0-2543 GCA_039916675.1 Bdellovibrionia bacterium | reverse complement strand
GCGTAGGGGTAGGCTTGGGTGTTGGCCTAGGTGTTGGTCGAGGAGTCGGATCCTTGTCACATCCGTCACCGTCTCTATGGTCATGATCCCTATCTCTCGTATAAGCCTGGAAGTCCGCGTCACCATCCTGCTTTTGAGACGATTGTTTAAAAGAAGTAGGCCAAGTGAAGTCGACGGGAGTAGGTTCCAGAACTTCTTCGCTGAACGCTAGTGCAGTTGCAGGATATGTAGTTTGAAAAATTAATGAAAAAATAAGTGCAAAACTTAGGGTTTTTGAAGCTTTTGAATCTGATATATCAGATAAGAAACCTAGTTTCTTTGATTTTGTGCTGGGCATCATTTTTTAAGTATATTTAATATTGTTTATAAAAACAAACAATTTATTTATATATGAAAAATATTTAATTAATTCATTGATAAAGTCATTTGGATGAACATATTGTATTTGTTTAGAGTTTTTAACCTTAAGACGCTCGTTAAGAAAGTGAGACGATTGGAATCAACGACTAGTCAACCACCTTAAGCGGTAGGCCCATTGGTTTTGTTCTCTTACAACGCTTATGACTCTTGCCTCTGATTTTTTTGCGTTCTTTCTTTTTGAGTCGAGTACGTTGATGGCAATGTGACTTTTTATTGCGAATTTTGGCACCGCACCTGAATGATTGGACATTAGAACACAACCAGTTTCAGTGATTGCATCTAAAGTTCCGCTTACTGTGTTGAATTGATCGTAGCATAGGGCCGAATCAGTAGACCATTCAGGAGCTTTGCCAGGGGTTTTAAGAGTCTTTATAGGTGCAGGAGGGGGTGTTTCCAAAGGCTTCCAGTGTTCACCGCTATGGTCCCAAATCCAAACGAAAGTTGCTAATTTCCCATCTGTGGCCATTTGGTCGAGTTCAATCGGCGAAAAAGGGCCGTAAATTTTATTGGCTTTTCCTAGATAAATTTCTATTTCACTATCTTTTGTTTTGGTAGTCATAAAATTCTGCTCCTTTCAGAAGCTTTCAACGTCGCTGTATTTAGACAAATCGACTCTCAAAATTAATTGCCATTACTCTTAATTGCCAGGTATTTATCCTTATTGTCACAATTGTCGGTTAAATCTGCACTAAGGGACCCAACTTCATCCTCCCAAACTTCTCCGCGTCCATCTAGTCCACCGTCCGTAGTTCCCCAGTTCCAAACTTTCGCTGCTTGTTCACTGCGACTGTTTTGCTTTAGGGTTTTTGCAATCTCCTTATAGTCCTGGTGAGCATTTTGCCAAATCATGTCTTCGCTTGCGGCGTTATAGATTTCAACTTCGATTAACTCATTATTTTCGGCAATTTCGTCTAGCTGTGTGAGCATCCTTGTATTGAGTCGGGAGATCTCTTTGGAAATAGTAGCGATCAATTTAGCTTGAGTAGCCGGTACTGATGTCTGGTACCGAGTTAGGATGACTCTCCATACCCCCGCTGCATTTTTTAATCGTCCAAAGTGGACTCGGTCCTCTCGCAGTGTTTTAATTTCTGTTAATAGTTTATCTGAAATTTCCTCTCCAGGTTTCAATTTAATTTTGGCAAGGCTCAATCTCTTTCTAATGTCTTTTGCTTTTGTAATTAAGTTGAGAGCCGTGGAGCGTTGTTCCGATTTACCTTGTTCGCTAAGTTGAGAAGTTAATGTACGTTCTCGAATTAAAAGATTAAGTCGTTCCTGATTGGCTAAAAAAACCGGGGAACGAGTCCATTCACTTCCTACATTGATGGGTGGGGCATCCGGAGAAGGGACCCTTTTCATAAAGGCTATTACCAATTTATAGAATTGGGAAGTACTGGCTTCCGATGTGTGTGCCTTAAGCCAGGAGTAGGCTGTGCGATAGTTTTTTCGGAAAGCTTCAATCATATTCATTGATTCTGGGAAGCGGCATATTTCATTCAATGCTATGGACATGACCATGAGGGCTTCCGGAGCAAATGTCGATTTTAGGTTTCCTGATTGGAGTCCAATTCCGGCACCAATTGATTCTTGATATCGCTCATCCATTAGATAGGCCCAAGATAGCTCGGACAATGCGTGTACCCATTCGTTTGAACGTGTGCTTATAGCTTTGTATTGGGTCACAGCGTCTGCGTAACGGCCTGCCTCATAAAGTGCCCGCGCATAAATCATGTGGGTTTCGTCTAAAAGAAGAGGCGAAAGTTCTGGTTTTTTTGGATCCGAGAAAAATGACTCCATTAAATTAATGGTCTCTTTGGTGTTGTTTTTCGAGGCTTCAACAAAAGCTTTAGCCAGAACTTCATAAGCCTCAGTATTTTTTAATAACTTCAAAGATAAGGTAGAAATTCCTGAGTTAAAGTGCTCCCGGGCTAAATGGAAATTAGCTTCTAATACCACGGATTGATAGGGTGAAGGGGTGGGATACATTTGAAGCGAGGCTTGATTTAGTGCTGAGATTTGTCTGATTGCGGAGTCCTCAAGGGATAGGGCGCTTTGTTTAAGGCGAATCACGCTCAGGCAACCAAGTGCAGCAAGTTGATAGGGGGCTGTCGCTGGCTTTACTTCTC
>JBDSKY010000282.1:0-4712 GCA_039916675.1 Bdellovibrionia bacterium | reverse complement strand
GGGTTACATGATCCACTCAAGACTTCTGCCTTTTTCACCGAACTATTTCTATATGCCAATTCATCCTCATTTCCTATGGGCCGACCTCTTTAAAAAAGGCAAGAACGACCCCAACAACTTAGTTCATATCCTGAAAGAAAACGTTCTTTTCCAAAATTTGACACACCGAGAATTAACCTACTTATCCGGTTTAGTCCATGAACGAGTTTATCAACCTGACGAACCTATATTCCAACAGAATGACCGTGGCCTAGGGGTCTATGTCATAGCAGAAGGGCGGGTGGCCATTAAATCCCAATCTTTGCGCCAAGAAGTCCTTGTTACTACTCTCACTGCCGGAAGTCTTTTTGGTGAAATTGCCTTGATCGAAGAAGAAAGCATGCGGACAGCTTCAGCAATCGCTATGGAGAAGACAGTCCTCATTGGCTTCTTTAAGCCAGATCTAGTTGAAATTATTGAAAGAAAACCTGCGATGGGGGTCAAGATCCTCTTTCAATTGGCGACGGTTTTAGGACAAAGGCTTATTGAAACAACCCATAAAATTACACTCATGAAAGCTGAACAAGGTCTACCCCCAGGACCTTTAAGCCAATGAGCAGGCGATACGCTAAATGAAAAACAAATCACTCGACCTACAATTTAGAAGAGATCTTTTCAAATTGGGCTTCCTCGCTCTTGCGCTCTTTGGGACAACTACTGTATTTTTGATGGCCCCTTCCCTCTCTTCACCTACCCTTTTGGCCCTAGTTGCAGCAATGATCATGTCACCCTGGGTTTCGTTTCTTGAGAGGCGAGGAAATTCCAGAAATTTATCAATTCTTATAATTTACTTGATCATCATAGCGGTTTTTACCTCGGTAGGGATCTGGGGAATTAAAACTGGAATGGCGGAATGGAGTTCCTTCAAAATTGCAGCCCCAGGCCACTTTTACGCGGCGATTCAAAAAATGCGAACTTTCGAGCTCTACCTCAAGTCGCAGTACACCTTTCTTGAATCTATTCATCCGACAGATACTCTTCTCAAATCAGGAAATGACACTGGACAGTGGTTCGTAGACCATGGGGCCGCCCTAGTGGGAGGCTTGCTCACCTGGGTTTTAATCACCCCTCCTCTCACATGGGTCCTGCTGAGCGAAGGGAAAAGTATTCAACGTAGATTTTTTCAACTGGTTCCGAATCGGTATTTTGAACAGTACTTTCTCATCACCTCTAAAATCTTAACGGGGATTTCAGATTACCTCCGAGCGAAATTAATAGAAGCTGTCCTGGTAGGACTCATGGTCACGGTTGGACTGATGCTTATCAAAGCGCCGTATGCAGTTGTCTTGGGTATCTTAGCCGGGGTAACAAATATTATCCCTTATGCCGGCCCGATCTTGGGGGCCATTCCAGGCATTTTTCTTTCTACATTCAACGACGGTCATACAAGCGGCATAATCATGGGAGTGGTCTTAGTCTACGTAGTGGCAAATCTCGTAGATATGATTCTTATTTTCCCATTAGTCGTAGCCAAACTTATCAATCTTCATCCCCTTCTGCTGATTGCCATCGTCTCAATCGGTCAGACCTACTATGGCCTAGTGGGAATGCTTATTTCAGTTCCTATTGCTACCGCGTTGAAAGTTGTCATTCACGAGATCTACTTGGCGATCTATGAATACCGTCCTTCGAGAAATACTGAATCTCCAAGATTGGATTAGGGCCCAAAACCTGCTAGAGACTTGAACGTATCATGGCTAATGCAGTAAATACGAAAAAAGCTTCTTCTCAAAAATCTTCCCAAATCACCAAAAAATTTAAAGAGCGCCTGCAAATCACGCATCTCTTAATGGACCTGGACGGAACTCTTGTGGGGGCCAAAGATTTTCCTGTTACGATTGATTTCTTAAAACGCACGTTGCCGGAAATGAAAAGGCACGGCACCTGGCTTGACACACTTCGGGCTGTACGCGCTATGCACGAAGAGCTGCAGACCCCTTCAAAAATGTTTACCAATAATGTGAGAGCTACCCGAGCCTTTGCGGATTCGATGGGAATTACGTTTGAAAAAGCGGATCAATTTCTTACTAAAACTTTGACCACTCATTTTCCCCTGCTTGAAAGACACTTTTTCCCCATTCCGGGAGCAGAAAAGTTTTTGTCCTGGGCCAAAGACTACTATCCCTTAATCTTGGCCACGAATCCAGTTTGGAAAGAAGATATTGTCAAACTCCGCATTAAGTGGGCAAATTTGGATCCGCTACTTTTTCAGTCGATGACTCACTCTGAGAAAATGCACGCTTGTAAGCCGTCCGCTGAATATTATAGAGAAATTTTGGAGCAGGAAGGTCTTAGCCCTGGACAATGTATGTTGATTGGGAACGATCCTAAAAAAGATCTCCCTGCTGCATTGGTCGGAATCCCAGTTTTTATTCTGACAAATTCCAAAGTGATGGAACAGTTAGTTCTGAAAGGCCAGACGGCACCTGCTTGGGCTGGCTCCTTCCTGCATGTCGAATCTCTTCTTTTGTCACATCATAAAAACGGGCGTCCCTAAGCCCGTCCTGACTGGAGTCGAGTAATGCGCTCGTCCAAAGGTGGATGAGAAGCAAATAGAGCCACCAATCCAGTGGGACGTCCCGAAATCTTAAGAGTTTGCACAGCAGGCTGTGCCGCTGGGTCCACATATTCGTAGGTTCGCTGTAAGGCTTGAAGAGCTCCGATCATACTACCTCTTCCCGCCAAGCGGGCGCCCCCTGCATCAGCTCGAAACTCACGATATCTAGAGAACCAGGCAATCACGATCGAACCCAATAGCATAAACACGATTTCCAAAACCATTTGGACCGCAAAGGAAATCATCGGCGCTGCGCCACGCTCTCGATCGTCTCGATCCCCTCGCATGGCCTGAGCAATCGCAAACGCAATGATCCTGGAAAGAAACATAGCAAAAGCGTTCACTACGCCTTGAAGCAAAGTCATGGTGACCATATCACCATTGGCGACGTGCGAAATTTCGTGGCCTAATACGCCCCGAACTTCTTCATTGTTCATACGACTTAGAAGACCTGATGACACAGCAACTAAGGCTCGCCTCGAGGTAGGTCCTGTTGCAAATGCATTTACTTCTGGAGAATCATAGATCCCCACTTCAGGCATTACTGATAAATTTGCACTCCGCGCTAAATGATAGATGGTCTGCAAAAGCTGCTGAAGATCTGGATCGCGCGTTCCTGGATCAATGACATGGACTCCCATGAGCCACTTAGCCATGACACGAGATAAAGCTAAGGAGATAAATGCTCCGCCCATACCCCACACCAGGCAGAATGCCATTAAGTTGGAATAGTCCATTCCGTAGGCATTTAGATAGGGCCCGACATTCAATACCCGCAACAAGAGGGAGAGTGTAAAAACTACCAAAATATTAATAGTTACAAACAAGAAAATCCGCTTCATCCAGGCCATACTCACTCCCTATTCTCTATGAAATCCTTATAAAAACATAAGGTATATAATAAGAGCAACAAAATCAAAGATGGGAACTATATTGATTTTGTCAAGCCCGCCAAAGGCTCTCTCCCTCGCAAGAATATACCATGATTAAATAGATCCCTGTAAACCGACGGCGAGAAACTGGTTATTTCCCCCTGGTGCAAGAGAAGGCGAGCCATTGGTGTTCACCATATCTTGCAAAGCACTGGCCACAAGCTGGACTTTCATATTCGGTCTACTCACCCAATAATTGAGTCCGAAGCTTTCTGCTCTTCCCAAGACGGTAAGGATAGTATTTGCATTGAAAAACTCATAGCGAACCACAGACTCGATATTTTCCGTAAGCCAATATCCCAATTCATTAGTCATACCAACACTGCGCTTCCCTTTGTCCTGTCCTTGTGCGTATTCTGTTCTGAAATCAAATTTATTTATCTTATAACGTACGTTTACTCCCCAACGCCCCTTTTTTGAAAAGTCAAAGTCTTCTACCGAAGCAAACGTGCCGACTCCCAAATCAGTGTTGGAGGTTAATTCTCCCCGCACCATCAGGTTATTTAAGTCGCTTGTACCTGGTGAATTGGCCGGTCGCCCGATAGATAACATCGTGGCCACGTTCCAAACATTTTCCTTATAATTTACCTTCACTCCAACCTCCCGCTTATCCCCATAGGTCCTTCCTACAAGAGACCGCTCCAAAAGGGGAAGATCTGCTGACGGGTCCAAACCTTCAGCAGTAGTGGGAATCTTAAATTGGCCAGCTGTCACAACAAATCCAGGAACAACGCTGTATGACAATCCAAAATCTTGAAACAGACAAGAAACCGGGACAGGTACTGCACTGCTCTGAACCAATTTTGCAGGATCGACCATAAAGAAATAACTCAGCGGTTCAGATATGGCACCGCCGATTTTTACCTCTGCCCTTCTAAGGCGGAAATTCAAATTATTTATATCTGAATTATTTTTGCTAAAATTCCAAAGCTGAAGCAGGCCACTTAATTTCCCAGTTGCACTTCCTAGCTTGAAGGTGGAGATTTCTGCCGCATTACTCGCTGATATGGAGAATGAGAGGGAAACCAAACATATTGTTTTTGATATTTTTTTCATATGAAACTTGGGCTCCTGTTTGACTTAATTTACTGAACCGTAATAGTGTTGATCTTTTTTTCAATTTTCTGAATCAAGGAGGCAGGCAATGGCGCGTAATAGAGTTTTTCTGCATATTTCTGTCCTTC
>JBDSKY010000281.1:0-11411 GCA_039916675.1 Bdellovibrionia bacterium | reverse complement strand
TAGGTCACAGTGGAAATATTTTGACCTCAGTACAAGCCTTTCTGTTTGCTCCCTTTACGGGTATGGCGAACCCGGTTTGCGTGAGTTGGGAATCTAATCCCTGTCTTGATACGGTCTGTAACCTTACAGATTTTACCCAAGGGAGTTTCCCTTGGAACCCGATATCTGTTTTTCAAAGAACGAAAATCCCTAATGACATGATAGGAGTACCTATGCAAGCAGGAAGTTATTTTTCACCGCCGCCCATCCAGGGCAGCTCAAAACACGGCTTCCTCTGCTGGCGCATCCGTCAGCCCTTACCCTTACCCATAACCCATATTGGAATTTTTTAAATTCCATCCTAAGGCCATGTCAGCAAGTCGACTCCAACCAGTCCAGATTGAAATGATGCCAGGCTTCCCGTCTCCAGTTCTGGCCAGAAAGCCTCCTATTTGTGCGATTAAAACCAAGTAGAGAGCAATTGTTCCTTTTTGAGAGCTGAAGGAGATCTTTTTTGGAAATCGAGCATTGATTACTGCAATTTCCACTGGCGTTAGTATTTCAGCTGCTGGGGTTTCTGGGGCTATCCGAGCTATCCATGTTAGCCAATGAACTCTCCACGCCAGGATGCTCATAAAGTGAACAGATTTTGAAAGCTTTTCAGCGCAATTTATTTGGCAAGATTCAATTCGAAATCCTGATTTTAAAATTTTGTGAAAAATTTCTATCTGCCATCTGCAAGAATACCACTGAACTTTCTCTATGGCTGATTCCAGATTATGGGATTCGATATTTGATAATAGTATCCATTCAATTGGTTGTTCTCCTTGCGGCGTTCTAACTTCACGTACGCAGATGAAATGCAGAGATAATTCTATATTAAGATTGGACTTAGCAAGAGAATGGTTTCTTTCTGGATTTAAGGTGAATGAACCAATAGATACCTCTACTCGCGCCATTCGACCCTTTCTATCCTTTGTCTCTTGGATTTCGACTGTGTACCCACCTATGGCAGGTTGGGTCCTTGCTTTTTCAATTAGCTTTTCCTGGACAAACTTTTTTTTTCTTGAGCGAGAACCCACTACATGGTTATGGGAGCACCGAATGAGAATAGAAGCATCCAGTTGTTTTGCCCTCCAAAATAATTCAAAAAAGTCGGCCTCTCTGTCGCCAACATGGACAATCTGTGTTTTTAACTTATTCTGAAAAGTAAGAGATAAACGCTCCATAGGTTCGATCCATTTAATCGATTCTTTCATCTCGATAGGAATTTTAGCTCTTACCATTGAGGATAAGGTTCGGGGTAAATGTCGCTCTGCCTGTCGGGCATAAATTTTTTGATCAACCAACCCCAGAGGCAGCCCGGAAGGATCTACAGCCAAGGCTGTATGCATAATCAAACCATAGTTATCATACTTTTGATCGCCTCTATGATTGGAACCCAATTTCCCCAAACCTTTAGTGTTTCTATGATGTCCGTAACTAAGAAAGCTCGTATCTTGAATAATCAAAACAGTTTTTCTAGTTTGCAGCCTTTGATGAGTATTTTCAAAATGTGAGTAAAGAATTTTCTCTGGAGTTACTTTTTTGTTCTCAAAGAATCTATAGGCAGCTTTGACACTAGGCCAATCATCAAAGGTTTGCGGAATGCTGCGTTCAGGAGATAGACTCCATTTTTCTCCCATTGAAAAAAATCTTTTATTCAAACGCTGATCGCCGAACTCTGACGCTGAAAGTTCCTTTGAAAACCATCCATCATAAATTCCCCCCATAAAATCACCCCTGTGAAGGATTTAGGACAGGTTATGAGCCGATACAATTTGTTTTTTCAAAACTTATGGGTAAGGATAAGGCCGTCAGCCTGAGGCCGCCGCATAAATCATGGATGCGGCTTGAATGATGCTTGAACGCGGAATTGAAGTGGATCACTCAACTGTGAATCGTTGGGTTCTTAAATACACTCCAGAGCTAGAGAAGAGATTCAGAAAGTACAAGCGTCCGACAGGCTCTAGTTGGCGGTTGGACGAGACCTATATTCGGATTAAGGGCAAGTGGGCCTATCTCTACAGGGCGGTGGACAAGTGCGGCGAAACTATTGATTTTTTGCTGACTGCAAAGCGTGATTTGAAGGCAGCCAAAAAATTTTTGAAAAAGCCATCCGTAATAATGGAAAGAAGTACCGGGAGCTCTATTATTACTCCTTCCGAGGGGTGATCTTCATTGCCGCAAATGAATCCATCAAAAGAGTTTTAAATGGAAATTTAGAGCATTTTTATTACGGTGTTTTCACTTTAGATGAGCTTAGGGATGGGAAGGTTCAATCGTTCTTAGAGCGGGTGAGAAGAGCGGATGAGGCTAAGCAGATCGAAGAAAAAAGAAAGAACATGCAGGAAATTGAAATGGCTGAGCAGAGGCATGCTCAGTTGCAAAGAGAATTCCTTGCTTTGAAAAAAGACTATGATCATAAAAGTAATCAAAATAAATTAGCTAGGCAATCTCTTGCTGGGTTTGAGAATAGTTTTATTAAGTTTCCGGGAAGACGAGAGGCTTTGACTCTGGATTTTGAAAAGGCACGGGATGAAGCAAACCGGGCTTACCGAAGGTAAAAGGAATTAGAGAAAGAACTTAAATTCCTAAATGAGAGAATTGAGCGATTGAAAAGAATATCATCTGATTACGAGTGATGAGCATTATAAAACAAATGCCTTCTTAAGCGGCTTTTACTTCAACTTTTAAAGGCAGATCAGCCTCATCTAAAAGAGCTTGAAGAGCTAGGCCTACAAATTGTTCTTTGGAATATCCAAGAAGGGTGGCGAACTTGGCTGCACGTTCGGGACTTACTACCTTACGACCTTTTTCGATATCGCAGAGGTGTTGCCTTGAAATACTGAGTTGTTCTGCAAATTCAGCTAAAGTCATTTCTTCGCCTAGGCGAATTGATTGAATGAGCCTAGCGAGGGTTAAGGGTCCACCGGTAATTCGCTCTAGAGTTTTTACTGCAGTACTTTTTGGTTTTTTTTTAATACGCATGTTTATCGACCCTTTCTACAAATACGAATTCAACTTGGTCTTTTTCAATTCGGTAATAAGCTCTATAACCGCGAGTGAGCCTAATTGATCTGAGACCTATTAGTTTTCCTTTACATGGCTCGTCGTGAAAGCTTGGAACTTTTTTTACTTCCTCTAGACCGCGCTCCTCAACATCTAAAACCCAAGCAAAAAAGAGGTCTGCAACATACCTTTGAAGCGCTTCTAAGTTTTTTCCGGCCTTTTTGCTAATGACAACCTTGGTAATCATGTTTATCTATTTGTAAACCTATTAGGAGTACAAAGCAAGATAAAAAATTAATCCCGATAATCACACAATTCACGAACAGAGGCCGCTTAGATCTATAACAAATGTTAATATATACTTGGACATAGCGGTTTAATGGTAGTGTCGCAAATTTAGATATTTTTTATAATTACTGTTAAACTAATCCTATCAACTTTCTAGAAGGTATGGATGACCAGGCTTTGATACACGAGCTGGCTACCTTAGCAATAAACCGCTATATTCCGCTCTATTAAAACAAAGGAGAAGATCATCCATGGCAAATCAGTTAATATTTATAGGCTTAGACGTCGACGATAATGCTTTTCATGGTCATTGCACCTCAGAGGATGGCCATTTTGAGATAGCATTTTCATGTAAACCTTCGTTAGCGGCTCTAGAGAGAAAGCTAGTTCAGCTCGATCAAAAGGGGTTTACTGTAAAGATTTGTTATGAAGCGACATATTTGGGATTTTCGCTGCAGCGAGAACTAGCTTTAAAGGGATACCATTGCGATATTATTGCTCCTTCATTAATCCCAAAGTCTCCTGGTGACCAAATAAAAACAGATCGTCTCGATTGTCAAAAGTTGTCACAGTATTATAAAGCTGGGATTCTGACAGTGATTCACGTTCCGGATGAACAAGAAGAAATTATACGCGATCTGCTACGATCTCGAAAGTTTGTTGTCGCCCAAATGAAGGCAAACAAGCTTTATATTACGTCCCTTTGCCGCAGATTGGGGCTAGACTACAAAGGGTCAACAGGAAAGAAAAAAGCTGAATATTGGACTGAGATTCACATTAAGTGGCTCAAAGATAGGTTAACGGAAAGTGAAAATTCAACGTTGAAATTTAATATTAACATGTTGCTTTTGCAACTCGAGCAGTTTCAATCGAATATCCAAAGCTATACAGATGAAATTGAAAGAATAGCTTCAAGTGAAAAATACAAAACTGAAGTTCAGGCACTTTCTTGCTATAGAGGCCTGGATACCATAACTGCAATGACGTTAGTCTCTGAACTCGGAGATATTCGACGTTTTGATCATCCAAAACGCCTTGCTTCCTACGCAGGTATGGATCTAAAGGAGTATAGCTCAGGAGGAAAAGATCATCGGTTTTCTATTACAAAACTAGGAAATCGACATATAAGAACCGCTGTAATCGAATCAAGTCAGTTTGCTTGGCAGCCAGTTCGACTAAGCGCTCGACTAAGAAAAAGACGTCAAAACGTAGATCCAAGTTATGCTGCAATTGCAGATAGGTGCATGTCACGTCTGCACGCCAAAGCCACGCGATTAATATATAAAGGCAAGGCAAGAAATAAAGTGAAGGTGGCATGCGCAAGAGAATTACTATGTTTTGTTTGGGAGACATTAACGGAAGTTAAAAAAACTCAAGCTGCATAGAAAAGAAGCCCTAACTTTGGCTAAAGTCTGAAGTAGATTTGGAACTGTATAAGGCGGAATTGGATAGTCCACGATCCTTCCATAAGTTGAAAGCACTTGATTCTAGATGGTGGATAGATCCTATTCGGATTTCACTTAATGCGTTATCCAGCACGCGAATACGAGGTTGAAAGTTCCAGATGCTCGTACTGAGACAAATCTATTTCGGAAGATCACTTTAGCCTTGACGACTGGTCATCCATACGAGGAAGGAAGGTTTTATGGAGTTCAGGGGTCTCATTTTGAGTCAGAAATTATACTTCAGTGTGTAAGGTGGTACCTGAGCTACCCGCTTTCTTACAGGAACCTTGAAGAAATGATGCTTGAACGCGGAATTGAAGTGGATCACTCAACTGTGAATCGTTGGGTTCTTAAATACACTCCAGAGCTAGAGAAGAGCTTCAGAAAGTACAAGCGTCCGACAGGCTCTAGTTGGCGGTTGGACGAGACCTATATTCGACTTAAGGGCAAGTGGGCCTATCTCTACAGGGCGGTGGACAAGTGCGGCGAAACTATTGATTTTTTGCTGACCGCAAAGCGTGATTGGAAGGCAGCCAAAAGATTTTTGAAAAAAGCCATCCGTAATAATGGAGAGCCTGAAAAGATCAACATTGATAAGAGCGGAGCCAATACCGCAGGCATCAATGCTATCAATAAGGAGGCGGGATCCAAATTTGAAATTAGGCAATGCAAATACCTAAACAACATTGTGGAGCAGGATCACCGCAGAATAAAACGAAAGATTGATCCAATGATGGGATTTGGAAGTTTCAATTCCGCCAAAATTACCCTGGCCGGAATCGAAACTATAGCAATGTTAAAGAAGAACCAGTCCGATGTTATGCCACTTTTTGTTCGCAATCGAATTGATGCATATAATCATCTAACACGGTAAGGGGCAAGTAGGTAAGTCGACAGGTACTCTCGTCTTCGTACAAAAATTTGCGACACTACCGACACTACCATGATGAATGCTTTTTTTTAGTTTTCACGACTCTAAAAGTCCTTGCCAATTTTTTTAATTCATCTGAAATTTTTTCGAGTGGCAGAACAAAATCAACACATCCCGTAGCCTCAGCGCTGAGAGGCATGTTGTTTACTTCTGCAGACTTGTCTTGAGCAAAGGTTGTTCCACCTAATTCATTGATTTGCTTGCACCCCTCAGAACCGTCGCCATCATACCCCGAGAGAATAATTCCTATCGCATGGGGTCCCATAGCCGCTGCTAACGAAGTCAAAAACAGGTCGATCTGCTTATTCCTTTGAGTTCGTGGGGTGACAATTTTGAAGCAATAGCGCTCAATGGCAAGATCCGAGTTCGGCGGAATCACATAAACGTGGTTCGCTCGGATCGGCATCGCATTGCCAGCCAAAATGACCGGCATCTTCGTGTGACGTGACAGAATCTGAACCAACTGGCTATTGGCGTTGGGCATAAGATGAGCAATAAAGACAAAAGCCATACCTGTACGAGACGGCAGAGCGTCCAGAAGCCCCTTATAGGCGTTAAGTCCTCCCGCTGAACCGCCGATGCCGACAATAAAGTTAGGCCGAAATGTTACCATAGGTAATTTATAATCCTAGAGATCCAGCAGGGCTCTTCTTATCAGTCTTATTTCTTGGGACGACTACGGACGGGTCCATGGGCACTAAGCTAATTCCAAAATCACTCAAAATTAATTTGTGAACATCACTCTCGTGGCCAGTGCCGCGAGACTTCACAATGAAAAGTCCGCGAATGCGTCTTTTTCCAGTTTCTTCTTCTAATTCTCTCACTACGATCCACGTGTCTATTAATGACGAGACGCCAATTTCGCCGCTCGTGTCATTTTTCGAGGATGAAGAAACAAGACTTGTGAAAAACGTAGTGATGCTCCTAGACTTTAGAAGATCAATCATGCGGGTAATCATGGATCTGATTTCACGCTCGTCTCCCTCCCCAATGAGACTTGTCAGGGGATCTACGACCACTGCTTTTGGTTTAAAAGTGTCAACAAGCCTGTATAGATCGAGTAAGTGCATCTCTAATCCAAAGAAAGAAGGTCTCACAGAAACAATCTTTAAGAGCCCCTTTTTTACCCACGGCGCAAAATGAATACCTATAGAACTCATATTTTGAATGAGTTGTCCGGAAGATTCTTCATAAGATAAGAAGAGACACCTCTCTCCACGCATGCAGCTAGCAAGAGCAAAGGCTGCAGCCAAGCTTGTCTTTCCCGTCCCGGCAGTGCCCGAAACCAGTACCGTGCTGCCGAGGGTATATCCTGGTTTACCCTTGAACATTTTGTCTAACGATGGAATTCCGGTTGATACTTTCTTGGAAGTTCCAGGTTGATCAAGTCCTGCTGACGTGATCGGAATTACAGAAAGTCCTAATTTATCAATGACGAATGGATATTCGTTAGTTCCATGATTTGAACCCCGATATTTAATAACACGAAGCCTACGGATAGCGATTTGTTCTTTAACTCGGTTATCCAACAGAATAATGCAGTCGGAAACGAACTCTTCTAGGCCATGACGAGTATAAGAACCTTGCACCGGTTCGCCCGTCACGATTGTCGTAACTTGCCTGTCTTTAAGCCATTTAAAAAGGCGTTTGATCTCTATTCGAAGAACACCGGCATCGGTGATTCCTGCAAATGGAGATTCAATAGAATCTAGAACAACGCGTTTAGCTCCAATGGCATCGATCGCATGTTCCAGACGAACGAGTACTCCCTCTAGATTGAAGTCGACCTCTCGAACGTCTTTGCGGTCCAATATGACATGTTCAATCTGAATTTTTTTTCCTGAAACAAGTCCAGATAAGTTCAGGCTGAGAGAAGCCACGTCTTTATAAAGGTCCTCTGTAGTCTCCTCGAAGGACATGAAGACACCTGGCTCGTTAAAATCGCTCGCACCCTTGATTAGAAAATCAATCCCCAAAAGTGTTTTTCCAGAACCGGCGCCTCCGGAAACTAAAGTGGTTCTATTTTTCGGGAACCCACCTTCCGTAACTTCGTCTAAACCTTTGATGCCCGTGGGGCACTTTTCTAATTGTTTGGGTTTAGTAGAGTTTTTTTTCTTGGGTGTCCTGCGCATTATATTTATCCTTCTCGAGAGGAAATATTTAAGGGTGCAGCCCTTCTTCAAGAGCGCCTTGCCATAATTGGTCAACCTACTTTTATTTTCTGCGGTATGAGCCGATCGTTCAGATCGTTCGATTTTTGCACGAACCATGCCGTTTCAGAGGATTTTCGTCTGTGGTTTCTTGGTTTTTGAATACCAGGTCATCGAGGAAAGTTTGCGCCCCTATCTCTTGAGGAGAAAGGATGTTGCAACCACTTTTGGATTTTCTATTTCCACCGCTTCATTTACTCGGTTTTTTTGAGGCAGCTTTTGCTATCACGTTAGCTAAATGAACAGAATCTACCGGCTTCGCTATGTGGGATTGAAAACCAGCGGAAAGCGCTCGTTGAATCTCTTCTTTTCCTGCATGAGCTGTCACGGCGACAGCGGGGACGTTTCCACCTTGCGCTGGCTTGAGCGCCCTTATTTTTCGCATCAAACTGTAACCATCTTCATCTGGCATTGCGATATCGCTCACGAGAACATCGGGTCCATAATCTTGGAATACTTCAATCGCCTCTTTTGCTGAGGCAGCAGTTTTGACTAGCGCTCCAAAGGTTTGAAGCATTTCCATGAATGCCTCCCGAGTGCGAGGTTCATCTTCCACCACGAGCACTCGAAGTCCGTCGAGCCTGACTTGGCTCATTTCTATTTGATGTGTTTTTTCTTTTTCACTACGACTCTGATCATCATATGCTTTGTAGGCTGACTTTCTTGGAAGAATGACCGTAAAAATTGCGCCGAGGTCTTTGCCAGGGCTTTCTGCGTGAACGGTCCCACCGTGTAATTCCACCAAGCTTTGCACGATCGCAAGCCCTAGACCAAGACCCCCGTTAACTCGGATACTGGAACTATCTTGCTGACTGAAGCTGTCAAAAATATGGGGTAGAAATTCAGAAGCAATGCCCTTGCCCGAATCTATTACCTTGATGAGTGCTTTTGCCTTCACACCTTCAGCGTCTTTGAGGTTCTCTAGCCTAACTATCACTTTTGAATTGGGTGAAGAAAATTTAACGGCATTGGTCAGTAGATTCAAAAAGACTTGCTTGAGCCGCAAAGGGTCGGCCATGACCGTTCCTGCTTGACGGGCAAAAGAAGTCTCAATCTGAATGGATTTTTTATCCGCAGTCGAGCGAACCGAATCGATCGCTTTGCAAATGATGACTTCGGGATGCACTTCACGCATTTCAAGTGAGAGCTTGCCCACGATGATTCTTGAAACATCGAGGAGATCATCAATGAGCGCGGCCTGAGTTTTTCCGCAATCCTTGATAATCTCCCCTGCACGTTTTATTTTCCCGGGATCAAGATTTCCGGACTCGAGCATTTCCGCCCAGGAAAGGATTGCGGTCAACGGTGTTCGCAGTTCATGGGAGAGGGTTGCCAAAAAAAGATCCTTGGCACGGTTGGCTTTTTCGGCCGCTGCTTTTGCAACGCCCACTTCCTTTAAACTCTGAATGAGAGCATGAATATCCACGAAAGCAATTACGGCGCCGTCAATTTTTCCATCGGCTGTCTTGTAGGGTCTGACTTGAAGGCGAAACCAACGCCCCTTGCGATCTTGCACTTCGATTTCTCGGGGTTCCATGGTTTCCGCGACTTCCGAAACCAGCTGTTCCAGGTCCAATTCAATCCCTTGGTTACTAAAATTTAGTTTGAGGTTGGAAAGGGGACGTCCTATATCTGCTGGAATGAGGTTTAAAGCTTTTCCCGCGAGCGGAGTGAAACGACGGATTCTTCCGTCAAACCCAAGCATGACGATAGCGATCTGGACGCTAGCCAGGAGATTGCTCAAGTCGTTATTGGTTTGAACTTGCTCTAAACTGCGGATTCGAAGCTCTTCATTAACAGTTGTCAGTTCTTCGTTCCCGCTTTGGAGTTCCTCTTTAGCCGTTTCCAGTTCTTCATTCGTGCTTTGAAGCTCTTCATTGGCGCTCTGAAGTTCTTCGTTTGCCGTGGTCAGATTCTCTTGCGCGGCGACAGACCTCTCGATGAGAGACTCCTGATATTCCTGAGCTGATATCAATTCTTGCTGCAACTCGACAACCCGGGAGTCTTTTCGTTTTCCTAAAGCTGTTTTGGTCTTGCGCGGCGCGACGGACTTCTTACGGCCAACCGTTTCTGCCAGGTCTTCAAATTGAATCAAATAATAGGTATCTTTCGAATATGCTAGCGAAGATCCTCGCTCGGCGGGCGTGATTGGAATCACTCGCAAATTAAAGGTTCTGAGAGTACGACCGTCGCGGATACTCAAGCTATCCTTTTTTACAACCACCTTCTGCTTTCTAGCCGCTTGGATCGCTCCGCGCAGATCGGGCAGGATGCTAGAGTTTGCCATTTTAAACAGGTTATAACTGGGTATCCCCTGTGCGGGGTGAATAAAAAAATTCGTGTGTCCGCGAAACTGCAAAATCTCCATTTCCTCATTGATGAGAACGCCCGGAAACTGCTGCTGAACTGCTCCATCTGCTACCTTCTGGACATCGAGCGCTATTTTTGTGACCGGAGGTACTTTTCGATTTACTCCCTGTTGTCCGGCAACATAGTGGCTTGCAGGAAAACTGAGGTTCAAGGGAAAGAGCACTTTCTTTCTTGAGTAGAGATTGTTTGTTTTATCGACCGCTGAAAGAAGATTTGAAAATCCTCCTATAGTTTCCGACTTCCCTAACCACAGAAATCCATTCGGATTCAGAGCATAGTGAAAAATTGGAAAAACGTGTTTCTGTAAAGTAGGAGTAAAGTAGATCAATAAATTGCGACAAGAGAGGACATCGATTTTGGAAAAGGGAGGATCAGACGTGACGTCATGCCGGGAAAATACACAAATATCTCGAATCGATTTGGCAATTTTGTAACCACCACCATCCATCTTCGTAAAATATCGGTTGAGGCGCTCCCGCGAGACTTCTTTAATGATCGTTTCCGGGTATTCCCCAAGTCTCGCTTTTTGAATGGCTTGCTCACTGATGTCTGACCCAAAAATTTGGACTGGGGTCTCGGAAACCTTTTCAGCTAAGAATTCTAGGAGCGAGATCGCAATGGAGTAAGCTTCTTCGCCGGTTGAGCAACCTACACTCCACACGCGGATCGGAACGCCAGGGGCGCGGCTCTTCATCAGCTTTGGAAACACTTGTTCCTTCAGTGCTTTAAAAGCCTCAGGGTCTCGGAAAAAATGGGTCACATTGATCAAGAGGTCAGCGTAAAGCGCCTTTACTTCATCAGGCCTGCGGGAAATAAATTTGGCATAAGCATTTTGGTCTTTTATCTTATGCAATACCATCCGCCTAGCGATGCGCCGCCTAATTGTATTGGATTTATAATGAGTGAAATCGACGTGACAGAGATTTCGAAGTAAGAGGAAAATCTGTCTGAGGCTGTCTTGAGGAGACGAAGGTTCATCGGAAACGGTTTCTTCGCCCACTTTGGAAACATCGGGAGCGACATACGGATGGTGAGCGATTCTGGCCAATTCTTCGGCGATTTGCTCGGGACTTAAAACGAGATCCACGGCGCCAGAATTAATAGCACTGAGTGGCATGCCATCAAATTTGGCAGTTT
>JBDSKY010000280.1:0-3527 GCA_039916675.1 Bdellovibrionia bacterium | reverse complement strand
CCCTTACTGTGGAGAATGTACATCTTATGGCTTCCAAATGTGGGGTACGGTTTGTAAGGAAGGTACAATTGGAATGATTCAAGATTCAGAGGATCCTGGCTTTCATCAGTGTTTGAAGCAAACTTACATTCTAACGGGGATTATGGGCAGCATAGGTCTTCTTCCTCTATTTTATGCCTCGTATTTGAGTGGTTCTGGGTTTGCCAAAAAAAGTTATGAGCGTCTAACGAACTCTAGTCCTATAGATCGAACTGCAGAGTCCGAAGCAGCGCAAATCGAAATTAGGAAATTAGAAGATGCAGTGGAGCACAAGATCGCCAACATTTCTCAAGAAACGGGAATTAGTTTCGTAAGAGAAATTTTGGAAGAAGTGCTCTCCCAGCCTTCTATGCAATAGCGCTCGAATCCGGCAGAAAGTCTACTGCTACTATTGCGATTTTAACCAGTAGATCAGGGCTTTTTTGTCACGGTCGGACAAATCACTCCCATACGTATGCCCTCTATTTTCAATGATATCGTCGCAGAGGAGTTTCCCTGTTGTAGCGTCTCGACTAAAAATCTCATGCAGGGGAGTCCCTGCCGGGAACGGACCGATAGCTACCGGCGAAACTGATATTTTTGGAGCACGATTAGCATTTAACAGCTCGTACATTGATCTCTCAAAAGATTTGGCACGTTCAGATGGAGATGCGTTAGGTGCGGCCCATTCGCCCACGGATTGATTGTGAAGGAAGGGCGTAGTGGCCCAGATACCTGAGAGTGGCATGGTACGATAGCCTTTTAAACCTTCGGGTACTCGTTTCTTGTAATTGCTGGAAGAGAATTCGGCCCAGATATGTCCTTCCTCCCAATTAGTGCTGAGAGCGCGACACTTATTGGTCGCCTGGGCGGGGTCGAGATTTAGTGGATTCACCTCATCATTGGATAAGACGTGCTTTTGTGAACTGTCTTTGGAGTGGCAGGATGCACAATTCGATTCGAAGATTTTTTTGCCTCTTTGGAATCTGAATGTGTCAGAAAAGTAAGTCGTAGGAAGCTTTGGCGCACGAATACTTTGCAGAAAGGTTACTAAGTCGTCCAGATCCTTTTGTGGAGGAAAATCAGGGCACGTTTTTTTACACTGTCTGATATTGATGGGCTGGTTTATATTTGAAGCCACGCATTCAGAAAAACAAACTCCAATATTTGTATAAACTCGAAGAGCTGCAATATCGCCTCCCAAGTCATCCTCTCCTCCTTGGCCTGCACGGATCTTTTTCTCGCTTAGACCTACATCAAAGGTAGGACGATCCGTAATATTCCAAAATGCGGTAACTACTCCTGGATTCATAATGTGATCATTGAATATGGCGGTAGTGTCGGCAGTGCCCTTCGGCCATGATGAGAACATGATTTTCCTTGGATCAGTTGCTGGGAGATTCGCGGCAAAGACCTTCCCGGATTCCAGGTATTGATTGCCAATTGTAGGATGAATATTCGACCAAGTTGGCTCGTTGAGATTAGACGGGGGATTTAGAGGATCAAAGCCGGCATGGCAGGACGCACAAGAGATGCCGTAAATTGGTTTTCCGGTGGATGATAAGGCCTTTCGAATTCCAACTATGCCACTTGCACTAGGATCAGTGCAGAGGTCAGGACCTCCGGATGGATTGACGTGGCAATCCGGGTCATTGATTGCTCCCCAGCGTTCAAAGCGTTGATTTCTTGGTGTATTCACCACGTTTTCAAAGCCCACGGTAATTCGTTTGGAAGCATCGGGATGATTGGCTAGGAAGTGGAAAAACTTTTCTCCTCCATAAGTATTCTCGAACCAAACCTTTTTGCCATGTTCTATTGCTTCTTTTGCGTTGGAAGTCTCGGCGTTTATCCTAGGAGATCCCAATACTTGGAGGCCTATACTTGCGAAGATAGTAAATCCAAGCGTCCGAAATAATAGATTTCTAGCCATAAAATAAAGTTCTCTCTGGTTGAACGTTCAAGCCCCAAGGTGAAGTAAAGCCCCCCTGCCGACAAGCAACAAGTGCGCCAAAAGGTTGAAGGGATGGTTTTTTAACTTCGAGCATCGGAAGTAGAATTAACATAATAAAGAGACTAGATTTTTAAATAAATTAATGATAATTAATTCGGATGTTTGGGTTAATTAGCAATATCTCTAAGGTTGTTTTGGAATTGTTCATGTTTAACGTAAATTTGCCGGAGTCACCTCCAGAATTGGCCTCTGCGGGCGACATTTCGGGCGACTCATGCTCGGGCAAAATAAGCCCTTCAATTAGGATATTAGTCATTGATGATTCTGAATTTAATTTATTACTTCTTGACCGTACATTAAAAAAGTACGGTCATATAGTTACAACAGTGAAGAGCGGGGAGGGAGCTCTTGCTCTGGTCGCACAAAAGAATGTTATGAAGGGGACTGCCTTTGATCTCATCTTTATGGATTACGACATGGGAGTCCAGTGCCTGACGGGCGTTGATACTGTTAAAGAAATTCGTCGCATGGGTCAAATTATTCAGCCTAAAATTATTGGCTATTCTTCAGAAGAGCAGTCCAACCAACTCCTAAGTTTAATAGGTGCTGACACTACACTTCTTAAACCGGCAAATAGAAATGAAATTTTGGAAATGATTGCTGAGTTAACCTAATTAAGAGTTTACTGCACTTTTGTTATTTGAAGATTCCTTCCGTCGCATCTGCCAGAAGTCGATGAACCTTTCCATCGGATTTCTATCGCTCCCGTAGACCATGTTACCACTTCGGAAGTCGAAATAGCGGCGCCCCGCGATGAAGTAGGGCCGACTACGGATCGAATTGAAGACGTAATTTGTACTCCGTTTACATAAATACTTACAAAGTCTTCTACGCCACTACCGCTCATGTCCCCTGTAAATAGGACCTGGTAGTCTCCAGCAACTGTCGGAGTCAGAGTCATCGATGTTAAAAGCGCGTAAGATGTAGTCGCAGTTACACTTGAAGAAGCAGACACAGATAAATTAAGAGGGCCTTGTTTTAACCAGTCCAATACAGTTTGAACGGTGGTTTTTGTAGAGGCTGGTAATTGAAGTGTATCATCATAAACTATCGCGCTGGTAATCGTGCCAGAAGTGAAATTTCCTAAAGCGTCTCGTTTTACAATAGTGTTTGCAGTGTTTGCGTTCGTTGCTGCGTTTGCAAGTAGAGTAGCGGCATTAATATTTACGGAGGTAGAGCCACCCACGGAAGCCACAGTGGCAGCAGCGCTGCCTGGACCCGAGGCGGTCACATCACCGGTTAGGGCGGTCAAGTAGTTGCCTGCTGGTTGTTTTGCGTTAAAAGTATTCCAATCGGTTGAGGAGAGGTATCCAGGCGTTGTAGTATTGGACTGATTAATTCCTACGGTAGGAGCTGAAGCAGATCCTCCGATCACTATGGGAAGACCGGTTGCGGTGACGCTTGTAACTCCGCCTATTGTAGCAAGCGAAAGTGGCGCCCATGCTGTTCCATTCCAAGCTAAAACGTTATTGTTAGCTGGAGTTAAGGAGTTTGCATA
>JBDSKY010000279.1:0-3511 GCA_039916675.1 Bdellovibrionia bacterium | reverse complement strand
ATGCACAAATACCTCGCATGCGAGGAGGAAAAAGCAGGGGTAGAAATTACCAATCTAAAGTTATTAGAAGACCAGTTGAGAAACATTGGTAATTACATCAATCAACAAAAAGAATACGCAGATAAATCGATGGAAAATAAAAGACTCCGCACCTTGGTCCGCATAGGAAAGGTAGTGGATCTCGATGAGCTTCCATTACCTCATGAAAGAAATCCGGCTGTGAAACCGGACACAAGTCCAAATGCAAAGTCCGATATAAGTTCGAAACCCGGTGACGGTGAGTTGCCTCCTATCCCTGGAAATCACAAGCAGACCTCGTCAAAAAACGAATCTGATACTGCAACGCCCAAAGAGGAGATTACCTCTCACTCCAAAAAGGAAAAAACAGGCGCCACGACATCCAATAAAGAAGTTCAAAAAACTGATAAGGATTTAGAAAAAACTCCGAGCATTAAGACTGACGCTAAGACTATCGCGGCCAAAAAAGCCGAGGTCAAACCGGCTACAAAATCTGACTCTGACAAACCAGCTTTCACAGCACCACCTGAAAATGAGCACAAGCTTGCCGAATTTATTGAAAGACTTTCAAAGATGACCTGGGCCGAACGTCGACGGAACTTTCAAGAAGAGCCAGCCAACCTTTACAATTATTACAATACATTGTCCGATGAAGCTCGCGACAACCTAATATACGAAGAAACACAGTTCTATTTCGAAAAATTTCTCCCGATCAAACAGGTTTTTTTGAAAGCAAACTCTCACCTTCCTCCCGAAGAATCTAAGAAACACCTTGAAATCCTAGCCGCAATACTAACCCCCACCCAACCTAAAAATTGGCCTACCGTAGGAAGCTTTAAAGAGCCCAGCCCTAGTGTCATAAAAGGATTGACTGAGTGGGTGGACCAAACTGTAAATAAATTCAAATCAGATCCAGGATTGAAAAGTTCTGGAGATTTCATTACAGCAGGAACCGAACTCAAGAAAAGAAGTGCTTCCCTGAAAAAAGCAATCCAAGATTTCAAGTCTGTTCAACGAAGCAATCCAAGGGATTTAAAAACGAAGAGAATTTTAAGAGACGAATTCCACCAGTTAAAAACAATACGCGAAGACGTGGAAAACCTATTAAAAGCTAAAGGAAAGTCGGATCCAATTAAATAAAATTCGATGACTAGAGCGGAACAGCAGAGGGCAATTTAGTTTGAACAACTCCCGCCAACCTTACTCTCTTCCTGAACCTCTTTGGCATCGTCCGATTCATCAGTTGAAGCAACAGCCCTCGATGGCATACCATCAACTTGAACCTTAGAAGCCTTAACCCATCCCTTCCTGCCAGAAGTGGTTATTGCCCGGTAGAATCCGAACATAGTGCTATTTGAAAGAGCTACCTTTTCTCCCTTATCAAGGATCATGGCTTTACCGGCGTTTTTATCTGGGTTAATTTTCAACTCTGTACGATCTGTAGTCACTCCGGTCAGGCTTGCACACGCTGAAAGCAAAAATAAACTACAGAACGAAAAGAAAGATACCAAATCCCGAGATTTTTTTGACACGAGCTCACCTGTTTCTTTAGAAAGGTTAACCTACCTATAAAATTTAAGCAGGCAGTTAATCAGAAGTCAATTTTTATTGTCCACCTTTGAATTTCTGATGATCCTCAAGCGAGTTTTAGAAAGCGATCGGCTTTTTTCTCCAGACTCAACAGTCTAACGACGCTGTAGTCAGTGACGAATAATCTAAAAATATCTGATCAGACGAATTACTGTAACAGAGGGCAACAGTATTCCAGCGATCCGAGTCATAGCAATTTTTGAATCTACTTGCAGTGTATCTGAATTGTTAGAATTTGCTCCTGTATCACCATTCAAGAGATACATAGAACCAGAAGCATAAATAGGCCACTGAAGCCCAGCATTCCCTTCGATTAAAAATCCATTTCCCAAAGCAAATTTCAGCCCTACCAATGGTCCCACATAAACTGTTGAAAAATTTACCGTAGCCGATGACGCCAAAGTAGCGCCATCTACTCGAAAAGCGGATAAATCTGCTTTCAAGCCAACATTTCGAACTCCCAATGCAAAACCCGTAAAGAACGGAGAGTCGGAAAACGGAAAATATCGTACTCCGGATTCCAGATTAAAAACGCTTAACGATTTATCGCTCACTGCTAAAGGATACAGCAGCCCCCCCATATCGACGTATCCTCGAAGTCTTTCCATGCACACAAAGGAACCTCCAGTGCAGTACCCCTCAACTCCCAGCTGTAAGGTCTGTGGCAAAGAGACTGAAATTTCAGGCCCGAATTGCACCTCGCCCAAAGCTTGAGGTCCCTGGAGTATAGCAAGAATGGATAGAAGGAAGGGCACTAGTGCTAGTCGGGACAGATTCCTTGTCCAGACTATTAAGGATCTAAATAAAGGTGATTCGTAATTATCCAAGTAAACTCCTTGTCAGCTTGGCTAGAGAACGTCCCTAAAAAATCTCTCAAATGCTTGGGTACAATTTCTACTTCGGCTCTATAGGCCCCGGGGGTACTGGTTTGATACTGAATATCTTTTCCTTCGGCGGTAGCTACGACCTTGTCCTTCCCTTCTGTAAGGACTTGTTTCAGGGTGAGCCGAATGATGGGGGACTCACCTCCTTGTGGGGACTCGCTGTACAGCACCGGCACCTTCACAGTAATTGTTGCACTAGCGCCTCCAAGCGTGCCAGTCTGCCCGACGCCCACCGTGGTATTCCCAAAGCTTGCATAAAAATCCATTCCTACTGGAGATCCTAATCCCTCAAAAACCGTCCAACCCTGCCCTGTCCTGATCGCTTGCTTTGCCTCGTCTGCATCTACATTCGTAACTAGCAAATGATTAGACATGATTCGCATCACTCTCCTGTGAGAATCCAACCTTTCACCATCTGATGCAAATTGAGGAAAAACATTTTCGTGAGAGTCGGACCCGCCAAAACCAGAAACCCGCAAGCCTCCACTAATCAAAGAATTCCATGTCTGAAAGTAAGCTGAATGCATCTCCAAAAAATTTAGAAACGCAAAATCGGGATTAAGCTCTCCATACGGATCCACCAGGAAGGTGAGAAATCCCGGGATATTTTTAAAGGGTGGGACATGTAAACTATCCACTCTGATCTTAGGATCAATATTAGCATGAAAATTATAAATTTCGATTCCATGTGGCTGAATTGTTCGAATCGCATCTAAGCTTCTACTCTCAGTATGAGGAACAATCACAACTGCATCAGCTTGAGATACCAACTTACTTCGCAGGTCTGCCGTCTCTAAATGATAAAGATCTCCACGTTTAACAGGATCCGCATCCAAGTGCCCAGTCATTCCCAACGCCAGCAGTCGATCCTCGAAGCCCACTAGGATTTCTGGAGTAAAAGAGTTCGAACAACCCTGCATTTTATTGGCATAGGGATTACCATTTTTTAAGATGATTTGATCGCTTCCGCTTGCAAGCAACAAATCCTTCATCTCAAAATTTTGCATGGAATCAGGATG
>JBDSKY010000278.1:0-2903 GCA_039916675.1 Bdellovibrionia bacterium | reverse complement strand
GCACGCGCTACTAGCTCACGTAGTACGAGTTCACGTACTACCAGTGCACGGGCTGCTAGTCCACGCGCCAGCACCAGCCCACGTGCTGTTGGCTCACGCGCTACAAGCACTGTTGCTCGAACTGCACGTAAAGGTGGTGGAGCTATTAAGAGAGCCATTAAAAAGGGGATATCTGAACTTGCTAAAGTAGGATCCTAGATCTCGTCAGTATCAGTTTGGGGTTTCGGTTCCAGTGACGGGTATTTTTTAATGAGAAATGTTGCTCGTTTTTAATATTTGTTGGGAATATGGCTGGAGAACTCATTGCTAACCGCCTGAAATCGAAACCCAAATCAAAACAGAGCTCTCTGCTTTTATCCGTCTGAGCCAATCGCTTCAACAGGGCAAGCTTCTAGAGCGGCTTGGCACTTAATTTCTTCATCTGGAGTCGTAGGCTGCTTGAAAACGTAAGAATATCCATGCTCATCGTCACGAGTATAATTATCAGGAGCTTCTGTACGACAAGCGTCACAATCAATGCATTGTTCGTCTACGTAGTACTTGCCTGGGGCGTTTTCTGCCCATTTCTTTGTAACATCTGCCATAAGTATAAATCCTATCTGTTTCTCGCGGATTTTATTGCTAATGTCAAACCGTTTTTTTTTAGGTTAGACTAGGCGTCAAATGCAAAAAACTTCAAGCGGAGAAAAGATCAAAATTGTCATAAGTGATTGCCATTTGTCGGCGGGCCGTTTTTTTGAAGGGCGGCTCAATGCGCACGAGGATTTTAACTTTGATGACGAAATGTGCAAGCTTTTTGAATATTTTTCAACTGGCATTTACGGAGAAACTTCGGAAGGTCCCGTTGATGTCGAATTATTTATAAATGGTGATTATCTTGATTTTCTGAACGTCCCTTATCAGGGGGAATTTGAAGATTCAATCACAGAGGAAATCTCTCTTTATAAATTAGAAGCGATTATTGCGGGTCATCCCCAAGTGATGGGAGCTCTCAAAAAGTTCGCTTCCAAGCCGGGTAAAAAGATCACTTACCTCATTGGCAATCACGATGCGGATCTATTTTTTCCTAAAGTTCGGGAACGTATAGTTAAAGCTTGGGATCCAGATGGGCAATTTCCAAGCGACAAAATCAAGGTGATTGCTGACGTGGATCGCGTCCGTTTTGAAGGGGGAGTGGAGATTCACCACGGCAATCAGTTCGAAGCGGTGCATGTTCTTAATTTTGATCAGCCTATACTGAAAACTTTCTTGGATGAACCTGTATTGAATTTACCTTGGGGAAGTTTTTACGTTCTGAAAATTATTAATCGGCTCAAATGGGAGCGGGAATTTATCGATAAAGTTCGACCCGTAAAAGTTTTTGTATTTTTTGGATTGATTTTAGATACCTGGTTTACTCTCAGGTTTGTTACTCTTTCCATATTCTATTTCTTGAAGACGCGTTTCATCTACAGTCCAAGGCGAAGATCGAGTTTGACGACCACCGCAAAGATTTTAAAAGAAGAAACCGATTTTATGCTCGATTTGGAAAGACCGGCTAGACGGCTTCTTGATCAGGAAGCTGCCGTAAAAACGGTGGTTTTTGGCCACACTCATAAACCTATGAATAAAGTTTACCCTGACGGAAAGCAGTATATTAACACAGGCACTTGGACAAAAATGATCAATTTAGATTTGAGAAGTATCGGTCAACAATTTTGTCTTACTTTCGCTTTTATTCGTATTAAAGATGGCCAATCGCATTGTGAACTTAGGCAATGGATTGGTGAGCATAGCCCTCACAAATCGTTTCAATCCTGAAGTAGATCTTGCACGTCCTAGGGGCCGGTCGTATAAGTGAAGGCATGGCGAAATCTCAACGATTGATCGTGGTTGGCGGCGGACTAGCGGGCTTAATGACGACTCTGCGAGCTTGCGAATTGGGAATGGAAGTGGATCTATTTTCTGTAGTTCCCGTTAAGCGTAGCCATTCTGTTTGCGCCCAAGGTGGCATTAACGGCGCGGTTAATACCAAGGGCGAAGGAGATTCAACTTGGGAACATTTTGATGACACAGTTTACGGCGGAGATTTTCTGGCCAATCAGCCCCCAGTTAAAAAGATGTGTGAGGCCGCTCCCGGAATTATTTATTTAATGGATCGTATGGGAGTTCCTTTTAATAGAACGCCTGAAGGGTTATTGGATTTTAGACGCTTCGGAGGAACCAAACATCATAGAACGGCGTTCGCCGGTGCTTCGACAGGTCAACAGCTGCTGTATGCTTTGGATGAGCAAGTTAGGCGCTTTGAAGTGGCGGGCAAGGTTCGAAAATTTGAGACTTGGGAATACCTAGGTTATATTCAAGATGATTTAGGCCTCTGTTGTGGCATTGTCGCTACGAATATCTTTACGATGGAAATTCAATCCTTTAAAGCGGCCGCAGTAGCTCTCGCGACGGGTGGCCCTGGAATGGTTTTTGGCAAAACTACTAATTCCCTTATTAATACCGGCGCTGCTGCTGCAGTCTCCTACCTTCAGGGCGCGAAATATGCGAACGGAGAGTTTATCCAAATTCACCCCACCGCAATACCAGGTGAAGATAAAAATCGTCTTATGTCTGAAAGTGCTCGGGGCGAAGGCGGACGAGTCTGGGTTCCTCGAGACGGCAAGCCTTGGTATTTTTTAGAAGAAAAATATCCTGCCTACGGCAATCTCGTGCCCCGGGATATTGCAACCAGGGAGATTCATAAAGTCGTTTACGATATGGGTCTGGGCGTGGATGGAAAAAGTATAGTTTATTTGGATCTTTCTCATATTCCTAGAGACACACTTCGCAAGAAGCTGGGTGCCATCCTTGATACATATGAGAAGTTTACAGGCGATGATCCGACTCGCGTTCCAATGAAGATTTTTCCAGCGGTCCAT
>JBDSKY010000277.1:0-5423 GCA_039916675.1 Bdellovibrionia bacterium | reverse complement strand
TACCGAATAGTAGCGTTGCCACTAGCTTATCTTCAGGCAAAGGAGGATCGCTAATGAGCTTAATGGCTGGTTTACCAACGGTAGATGTAACAAGAATTGAAACAGTATAGTCTACATATTTAACATTAATAAGACCATCAATCGTACTTTCCGCTGCAGGAGACTTGAGGGTTACATCAAAATGATCAAGCGAGGCGTTCCTTCGAAAAACCTCCATAGGAAAATCCTTTACTCTAATAAACCCTTTTGTAACGTAATCACTGTTTAGAAACAGCTGTACGTGAATCGGAATAGGGCTCTTCGCAAGGTTGGACAATATCTTCATAGGACGATCGCCGGGCGTCTCAATCTGTAAATCATACCCAAATTCACTTTTCGAAGTCACAACAGGCTCGGTATGTGTTTTTTCTGAAAGATTAAATCTCTTTTCCGGCATAACTCGAGGTGGAGCACTTAAATCAAGTTTGGGAAGTTCTAAATCCACATCAGAGAGCGACAAATTGAACGCCATTTTTGACTGGGGCCCAGATTGAATATTGGTAACAGTTAAGCTCCCTTTGCCATCCAGGTTTAGCTTCTGATGTTCAGACTTGAGTCGAGTCTTCAAGATAATAGGAAAACTTCCTTGATTCAAATCCGATTTGCCATGAACGTCCAAATCTACCCGTCCTACGAGAACGTGAAAAGGAGCTGGTACCGCCCATGGAGTCCGGGAAAAATTTTCCACCAGAGCCTCAAACCGAGGGACCTTAGCATTTATCGCGAGATCGGACTCTGCTTTCCATCCGTTCGGAAATTTTGCAGGAACTCCTTCGAAATTTACTTCCATTTTGGCTTGCCCTTTAAGCCAGGGGGCCGAAAGAGGATCCACTTCCAGATTTGCCGACCCCTTCAGCTTCGATGCGGGCGATAATGGATATTCGCTGCTATCGAAATCAGAATTAAATTTGAACAGTGCTCGCGGAGGAAAATTTAATTTGTATTTCTCTTCAAGAACAGTAGGAAGCTCTACCCATAATGGACAAGCGATCTTTACATTTCCAAGAAATGATCCAGATTTAATTTTATGTATATCGGCAGTACAGTTTCGCAAACCCATCTGAGAAACCTGGGGTACCAGATAACGACCAGTTCCATCCGCCTTGAGCTTGATTTGATCTAAATTTTTTAGATCTAAAATGTCTCCGTTTAGAGAGGCAGAGACAGCTTTCTCTCGCTTGAGTCCCTTCCCCGAGACCTTACCAGACATCTTAGCTTCGATGCGAGCCCGGTTCTCCTTTGCTACAACTGTTAAATGGAGACCTCCATTGAGAAATTGCCCATCATCCAAAGGCCACCTTTTTACCTTCAAGTCTGAGGCAATATTAAATTTACCGTTATCTCCCTCGAATATCACCTTTGCCTGCTCATGATGAACTGAAACGTAGATAGAGTGAATAGAGATTTCTCGAATGAGGCTCAGAAATGTGGACACTGTCGATAATCGGTCGCTCAAACTAACCGGTTGCTCTGCGGGCTTAGGTTGTTTGGATGGAGTGAAGGTAACTTGTCCTGCCATAAGTCGAACAGGCCCGACTTCCGTAAGTTTCGGCTTAAAACCTGAAAAACCTACTTTGAAGGACAAATCAGCGGTCTTCCAACAAGCTTCCTGCTCCTTCTCAGCTGTTGCTACGCATAAATTTTTAAATGAGAAATTAAAAGCCTCCGGCTTCAGGAATTTTGACTGAACGTGAGCAGACGCCTGGTCCCAGTGAACATCGACGATTTGTTTTTCGCGAGCTATGTTCGCAAGAAAATGCAGGGCCCTTTCGTTCACAAGCCAATCTGGATTGGCCAGCAAAACAATTAACGCAATAGAGACAACAAGAATATTCGCAATTAAAGCGAATCCGAGCCATTTAAGGAGCTTACGAAGCTTTACAAATAATTTCAAAATTCCTCTCCATAACTTAGAAAAAACTGATAGTGACCTGACATATTCTGTGCGAATCCATGTGCAAGAGTCGTTCTAAATACTCCAATCGAAGACGACCAGCGAATTCCGAATCCAGGAGACCAATATATCGGATCATCAAATGTAAGAGGCGCTGAACCCAATATTCCTACGTCAATAAAGGCAAAAGGTTCAAGCCCTAAAGGTAATTCACGTCCCATCCTGACTTCAAGATCTGTATAAAATGAAGTCAAGGCTCCTAAGCCGTCCTTAGGAAGCTCTTTTCTTGCGAATCCGCGCAAGTCTACTGATCCCCCTAAAAATTCCGTATAATTGGCGGGAAGCCGCGAGCCGAGGCCCGGCCTCTCGTCTGTAAGCAACGTAGCGGCACCCATCCGGAGTCCAAAAATTAAAAATGGAGGGTCATAGTTATTGAAATTCCACAGACCTTGCGCCTGAAGCCGATAGCGCTGCACTGATACCTGAGAATATAAATTCACATCTGAAATATTGCTTATCAAAGTCGCATCGAATCCAGATTGTGGATTGGTTTGATAATACTCAAAGTCGTGGGTTTTAACGTCAAGTCTACCTTCCAATGACAAAAAATGAGAGTCAGTCGGCCCGGAACCCCGGAAAGTTCGAAGCAGTTCGAGGTTAGGTCCTATTAAGAGTGTCGCACCCAAGGACTGATTATCCCAAGTGGTGCTTGGAGCAAACTGCGCACGGACGGTAGCTGTTTCAAACGCGGTTTCGTTCTGGTGCCTAACTTCAAGCAAAGGTCGAAAGAAATAACGAGTCGGATAGGGTAAAAAATACCAGTTAACCGTCATCCCCAGTCGCTGCTCTTGAGCTGAAGCCATTAAGGTTAAATCGGTCCAAGAGGCAAGCAGCCCAAGACGTGAATTTCTCCAGGAAGCTTTCCCAATGATAAGTCCTTCAGTGTTAATCCCCGCTCCCACACTAAGAAAGCTTGGTTTGCCGGCGACAATTGCCTGAGTAACATGCACACCATCCGCTTCGCACTTCGTAGTAAAATGAATATCCTGAACTAGGCTGATGCCCATAACTCGATTTTCAGTAATTGATAGAAGGTCAGCATTGTAGGGATAACCCAAACGGAAGGCATCGTAACGCCTTAATACGCCCGGTATGAGGCCCGGGATTGGATCTTCTTCGATTGCAACCATGCTTTGCCGCTCACCAGCATTAACATAGACTTCGACTTCCCCGGTTACGGGATTTGCTGCGGTGGTAACTTTAGGACAAGCATATCCAAAAGTCTGGAGACGATGAACGACCCATTTTTGAATTACCTCTAGTATTGCCGGCGTCAGGGGCTCACCAACGATCTTTCTCTTCCTCTGAATCGATAACTCCTCTGGGCCACCGTGAACACTCAAACGAGTCACTCGGGTCACATCCCCTAACTCTACATAATTGATTCGACCATCAGCACTCTGAGTGAATTTGGGATGAAGAAACCCTCGGTCTTGTAAAAAATTTTTCAAGAGGAACTGGGCCTGAGGCGGAGGGATCGTTCTCCAACCTTCGTTTGAAGCATCGATGCTCCTTGTATCCCCACATACCAGTTTTTTTTCAACGTCTGAAAGACCGTTCTTTAAACGGTGCGACAAAACAATTGTAGGACACAGCACTTCTGATTCCTCCCGTGCCATGCCCACCAGAGGATAAACTGCGATAAGAAAACCGACTAAAATCCACTGAATCATAATTTACATGTACTATTAAAGAGATGAACACACAACAGAACGGAAAAAATTCCCAAATACGTTCTTCAGAACTACGCAACTCCTGCCTTTGACAGAACTTAGATCTAAGTCGGACAGGCCTATCTCCTCACCGCTATAATTTGAGCTTTTGCTAATTCTGAACTCAAGAAAAATTTCCATCTCGGGTAACGCTGTTGTGGAAGTGAATCGATTAAATAAACAAATTTTCTAGTTCAGGTCTAACTAAAACACCCCATATTCTACTCCCAATAAAAATCCTAATCGATTAAACTCTCTTAATACTTAGATCGAAAGATGTAGCCTTTGTAGCGAACAGCTAATTATTATACATTTTCTTAGTTTAATTCTAATTGGAAAATTATCCTTATATTTCAAAGCTATTAAACTATTTCATTTGAAATTACGAATAGATAACAAATAAAAGTTGCCTTATAAAGTTAGATAAAATAAACTTTATTAAGGCTTATTAATAATTGAAGAGGGTTCATGAAAAATTCAAAGTTGAAAAAAATTCTAGGGCTGGGGATTATTGTAGCCCTCCTAGCAACATTCTTTCTGACCAATCCATTCAACTGGGTAAACCGCTTAGGGTCTAACTTAAAGAGCAACTTGGAAGTCCAAAAATTTCAGACTCCTCTTTCAGCTCAGAAAGAATCCAATGAACCGAAAGCTCTCTCTAACTTGCCGGCAGAAGCTAAATTACCTTCATCTGATTCTCCGGTAGGTTCGTCAGCCCCACGCAACACTTCAGAAACCGCAGCTCCGAATTTGGCGGCTCCTGCCTTAAATATTCCTGGTGGACCCACTCTTCCCAAAGGACCCGATATCAGTTTGGACCTTGATAAAACAAAAAAGGCTCCAGCTTTAATAGCTGACGGTTGCTTCAGTCTTACGTTCGCTCATAAAAAGTTAGCTTCCCATGAAGATGGCGAAGCCTGCTTACTTCATAAAAACTTGATCGTCTTGACTCATCCTGATCAATCTCAAAAAAGTAAAATAAACTCCAAATCCGTCTGTATGCGGATCAATGGCAAAGCAGTCAAATATTCATTCGTTCCAGGAAAAACAAACCAAGTCATCCTGGGCGCCGAAGCAGGTCCTAACGCAAAAATCACAGCTAGCTACTGCGTAGGCAAAGCAAAATGTTCGCAATCCTGCGTTCCTGAAAAAGACCAATTTCTTTCCGCAATTGGAGCTGACGAAAATACCGATCAAACCCAAGCCGTAAACTGGGATGGAAAAAAAGGTAAAGCAGAAGAAGACACCGAAGTCGAAAACCAAATGGCTGCCCTGAATAAGGATCTAAATTCTGACGGCGGCGACAATGCACAATTATTTGCTGGCTGGATCTTGGAAACACAAACCGCGAAATGTGAAGAAACAAATACTTCAGGAAAAAAAGTCGCGCAAACAAAATAATAAGTCATTGATATTTAAATGCATTAGGAAAGTGAGGTAGATATGAGTTCATACAATAAGTCTAGGTTTTTAAAAATAGCTGCCATTTCTACCCTTTTTCTCACAGCTTGCACGGGTCAACTAAATGGGTCATTTCGATTCTTGCAGCAAACGCAGAATTTCAACTCTCGTCAGGATGTGAATACAAAAATAGATTTACTCTGGGTCATAGATAACTCCTCAAGCATGGATGTTTCCCAACAGAAAATCCGGAATGGCTTTAACGCCTTTGCAGCCAAATACCTCTTACCCACCTGGGATATTCGAACCGCCGTAAT
>JBDSKY010000276.1:0-3903 GCA_039916675.1 Bdellovibrionia bacterium | reverse complement strand
CTTCTGCTTTTGTTAAACAACCAATAGTAGCTGGTCGTGATGCACAATCTTTGAGTTCATCTTGGATTTGCTGAATACCCCAATTATAAACTCCAGTTAAATGCCACAGATGTGAGTTGAGCGCTCTACGCATCTTACGATTCATCTTGAGTTTGAGTTCTCTAGTAAGCACCGTTGTTTTGGTAACATGACGTAAAAACAGGCACAAGTCGTTTTTCATCGGAGTCCATCCATGGACTACTCAAACACAGGCTCCTCTGCTAATCGCATCCGTCACCTTGAGGCCGCCGCTTCTAAGTTTTTGTTATCCACTGGATAACAAAAATCGGCTTACGAGCTTCGCCCTGAAGGAAAGATTTCACTCCTTCTATACGCCCTGGCAGTCCCTGTGTCTTTTGTGAAGAGTTCGTTAGCTTATGGAATCTACGTATTCGTAGCGATGCTTTGGTTGGTTCCCGATCAACGTATCGAGAAGACCCTTTCTTAACAAATAATCTCATATTGAGGTTGCTCAGGAATACATCTTTACCCAGTCGCTTTCCTAGGTGCCTTTTTCCGTTTGCGCAGGCCTCGACCAGTAGGATGCGTAGGAATTCTGCCGACAACCCTTGCTTCCTTCACAGAGCGGGCTACTCGTACTCGATTCATGCCAGAGCCTGATCGGGGCACACCGCTCAACTTTGTGGCAATGTCGTCTATATCAGCGTCCGGGATACCTCCGCTTTTTACTCCGACTTTTTCTACGAATCCAAAAGGAGCGCCAGTGGCCTGCTCTACCTGAGCACGGCGACTTCTAGTTGCGTGTCGTATACGCTCCAACCATCCACCTTTGCGATCGGGCACATTTCTTCGAGTAACTGATAAAGTTTTCTTCAAAACTAATATACCTCCCTTTATAAATTTAAAATAATGCAGGGCGCGTTCCAGCGTCGCAGTTGAAGCTACAGCACTACGATTTTGCTTTTTTTAAAGGTACAAAATAACCGGACGGTCTGTTCAACGATATCCATCTGATCAAATTATTTAAACTTGGGTCCCCATTGATTAAAAACTGTGTTATTCAATAAGCCGTACCAACAACAAACATAACAAGGAATAAATTATGAAAAAGAACCTCACCATCCTCTTTATCGCTGCAGCCTTCGCTTCTTCTGCTTTCGCTGAAAGCGCGAAAAGCGTAACCGCCACTAACCAAGGAGCAGTTGAGTCCAGTGCCAGCGCTAGTCATAATCCTTTGACTGATAATGATACCGTTAAAGGTGAAACAGTAACTAAAGACGGCGCAGGCAATAAGACCTCTGTTCGTAAGTACAAAGTCAAGCGCGACCATAAAACAGGCGAAGTCATTCAGAAGAATGTAGAAAGCAAGAAAATGGACGCTTCAGGCAATGTCATTGATGAGCATTCTGCTGACTACAAAAACTAATTAAAAGTATCTAGTTTTTAAGATGGGGATAGCGCTCTAACAAAACGAGTCATATCCTCATAAATTGAAAAGCCTTAGCATTCTTAATGAATGCTAAGGCTTTCTAGTTTCATAACCCTCCCTCTGTCAATCAGGACGCTTGGGATTTGGATTTTAGACGAAGACCAATCTTGTGATAGCATGAGCTCCAAATGAAGAACTTTAAGAACACGCTCATCACGGGAGCTTCAGCAGGAATTGGAAAAGGTTTAGCATGGGAATTCGCGGCCCGAGGCCACAATCTCGTCTTGCTAGCAAGACGGGAAGATTTACTGTTAAAAATTAAAAAGGAGATTGAACTTCAGCACTCAGTTCGAGTGCTGGTGAGTAGCACGGACGTCACCGACGAGGCCCAGCTCCACTCGGCAGTGAAGCAGGCTGTGGCTGAAATTGGGCCGATTGATACCGTAATTGCCAATGCAGGTTTCGGAGTGGGAGGACCGTTCGAAAAACTCTCAATCCAAGATTATCAGCGACAATTTGATGTCAATGTCTTCGGTGTTCTCCGAACCATTTACGCTACTTTAGATTCTCTTAAGATCACACAAGGTCGTCTTTGTCTGATTGGCAGCGCATGCTCTTATATAACCATTCCTGGGGATTCTGCCTATTGTATGAGTAAATTTGCCCTGCGAAGTCTGGCGGAGGCCCTTTATGGTGAGCTCGCAACCGCAGGCATTTCCGTCACTCTCATTAATCCTGGATTTATTGTGACCGATATTCGGATGACCGGAAACGATGGCGTATTTAATCCGAATTGGCGCGATCCTGTGCCTCGCTGGTTGATGATGGATGCCGGGACAGCAGCACGCAAGATTTATAAAGCCGTTGCTGGAAGAAAACGTGAAAGGGCAATTACCGCTCACAGTCAGATGATCATTTGGATTTCCCGTTTTTTCCCCGGATTAGTTGCATTTGGGTCCAAGAAAGTCTTCAAGCGGAATTGAGCTTGCATCCCTGAGCAGAGTGAAAAAAACTAGCATCGTGACGCAAGCATGTATCGTGGGTGGCGGTCCAGCCGGCATGATGGCTGGATTATTGTTGGCACGCGCTGGCGTTGAAGTTGTTGTCCTGGAAAAACATAAAGATTTTTTCCGAGATTTTCGAGGCGATACTGTTCACCCCGCTACTCTTGAGCTACTACACGAACTCGGTATGCTTCAAGAATTCCTTAAGCGCCCGCATCAAGAGCTAAGAAAGCTTGATGTGCAGTTCGGAACCGAAGTAACTACCATCTGCGATTTTTCCCATCTCCCTACCCACTGCCGTTTCATGGCCATTATGCCACAATGGGATTTTCTGGATTTAATTGCCCAAGAAGCAAAAAAGTATGGTCGATTCCAACTCATAATGGAAGCCAACGTGACCCAATTGATTATCGAGAACAAAAAAGTACTAGGCGTGAAAGCTATTATTCCCAGTGGCCTACTCGACGTAAGGGCCGAATTAACCCTCGGTACCGACGGCCGACATTCAATAGTAAGGTCGTGCGCTAAGCTCCCTATTTATGACATAGGTGCGCCAATAGACGTTCTATGGATGCAAATCTCCCGCCGTTCGTCGGACAGGGAGCAGCCGCTTGCACGCTTCAACTACGGTTCTGGATTGGCAACAATTACCCGCGGAACCTATTATCAATGTGGACTTTTGATAAAAAAAGGCGGACTTGCCGAAATCAAGAAAAAAGGGCTACCTGCCCTCCGACGGAAAATCGTTCAGATCGCCCCTTCCTTTCGTGACCGGATTGGAGAACTCAAGAGCTGGGATGATATCAAACATCTAAGCGTCGAAATTAACCGTCTGCGTCAATGGTGGCGACCTGGACTTTTATGCATTGGAGATGCAGCACACGCTATGGGACCTCAAGGAGGCATTGGGATTAACCTTGCCATCCAAGACGCGGTTGCAGTAGCAAATATGCTTGCTAAACCTCTCAGGTCCGGACTGGTTACGACTAAACACCTTCGATCTGTTCAGAAACGGCGTGAGTTCCCTACCCGCTTTTATCAAGGTCTTCAACGGATACTCCAGAAGCGGGTGTTCGACAAAGCTTTTGAAAACTCAGGCAAACCTTCACCACCCTGGTCTTTCAGGCTATTTCAAACATTTCCAATTCTTCAGAGAATTCCAGCAAGAATTATTTGGATGGGTGCCCGTCCTGAACACATCCACTAATCTGACCTTACAGCAGATTTTAATTCAGCTCTTTATCAAGGTTATCTAAAATTTTAGTCCAACCCGCTTTTGTTGCCTCTTGGTATTCAGGAAGAACGTTCTTATGAGTGAGCGTTAGCTTTGAGCCTTCTTTAAATAACTCTACTGTGATCCTCACAACAGAGGAATCTGACGAGTGTTGAGGGACTTCCCAAGTAAATGTAAGAAATTGTGGACGGCTTATTTCCAGGTACTTTCCTCTATGTTCAATTTCTTTACCTTGC
>JBDSKY010000275.1:0-7903 GCA_039916675.1 Bdellovibrionia bacterium | reverse complement strand
GTGTTTTGCGCTTCGTTTAGCCTCAGTAATCGGGAGAGATGAAGGATGGTTGGCAGAGCATATGTTAATTTTAGGCGCAGAGTCTTCGTCAGGAGAAAAAACATACATTGCTGCCGCATTCCCCAGTGCTTGTGGAAAAACAAATTTTGCCATGATGATCCCGCCCAGTGCTCTAGGAGATTGGAAAATAACTACCGTAGGAGATGATATTGCTTGGCTGAAGCCGGGCGAGGATGGGCGTTTATACGCCATCAATGCCGAAGCCGGACTTTTTGGCGTCGCTCCTGGCACTTCCTATAGGTCTAATCCAAATGCCATGCAGACGATAAGCAAAAATACAATCTTCACCAATGTAGCGCTAACCCCGGATGAGGATGTTTGGTGGGAGGGAATGACTCATGTTCCGCCCCCCACTCTATTAGATTGGCAAGGAAAAGAGTGGACCCCAGAATGCGGCCGAAAAGCAGCTCATCCCAATTCGCGTTTCACAGTTCCGATCGAACAATGCCCCTCAATTGATCCTAACTGGGACGATCCACAGGGGGTTCCTATTAAAGCGATTATATTTGGAGGTCGTAGGCCTAGTACAATCCCACTCGTAAGTCAGTCTTTTAACTGGAGCTTTGGAGTCTATTTGGCAGCTACAATTGGTTCTGAAACCACAGCCGCAGCAGCTGGGGAAGTTGGACATGTACGTAGAGATCCCTTTGCGATGCTTCCATTTTGCGGATATAATATGGCCGATTATTTTAAGCATTGGCTTCAAATGGGGAAATCTTTGTCTGATCCTCCTCAAATTTTCGGCGTGAATTGGTTTCGTACGGATAAGGAAGGTCAGTATCTTTGGCCTGGTTTCGGAGAAAACACTCGTATCCTTCAATGGATCTTAGGCCGAGTTCACGGCCGTGCCTGTGCCGTCGAATGTCCAATTGGGTGGATACCGCGATATCAGGATATTCTCTGGGATGGCCTCAAAGGGATGACCACCCAAAGATTTTCAGAATTAATGTTAGTCGATCGAGAGGAATGGAAACAGGAAATCCTGTCCCACGAGACACTCTTTGAAAAACTCTACGATCGTTTGCCAAAAGAGATGGAAATGATTCGCCAACTGCACTTATCGAATTTTAATATTCTATAACTACCGAGGTAAAAAATTTTCACCGATCTGCCGCAACAAATGTCCTTCGAACTAACCAGCCCAATTCCAGAGTTGCGAGGCCTCCTAATATTGTTCCAAGGAACCACATGACGGTAAGCTCAAATACAATAGTAGCGCCGAAGCAAATAAAAACGGCCACAGAAAGAAGGCCTAAAAACGGGACCTGTAAACCTTCCGTGCGGCGAAGAACCTTTATTTCCTCAGGTTTAAGTAGAAAACTTGCGACAAATGCGGAGCTTCCAACATAAACCGCTCCACATCCCAGCATGCATCCATACTTTCCAAATGGCATAAATATGTTCATCAGTCCTACGTCAGACAAGGGACTGAACCCAAATTGAGGACAGAAGAGCAATGTTATCGTTCCAACCAAGCCATGAATTCCTACAAGTTTGAAAAAAACTTGCCAAGGGGACGGTTTAAGGTCTCGCTGGATCTGGGATAGTATTTGTGTCGATAGATGGGCGGGAGGTTGCACTTCATTTGAGACGGTGAATTCTTCGAACTCTTGGGCCCATTCTTGAGGAGACAATATCTTTCTCATTTTTTTTCCCCTCCAAGGTCGAATAACGCTTTTAGTTTTCTGACGGCGCGGCTCGTAAGCTGTCTTACATTTGATGGCGTTGTTTTTAGCTTCTGTGCGATTTCGTCAAAGGATAACTCATTTCCAAAACGAAGTTGAAGGACTTCCCGTTGGCTATCTGGTAATCCGTCAAAACTTGGAATCGATAAAGGAGATTGAGGTTCGGGTGCCATCGCTTGTTCAATTTTTATTGGATCTGAGAATTCGTCGAATATTTTGGCCGTGCGTTTTCTCTTCCTTATTCCATCTATCATTTCATTTCTGCAAACTGTAAAAAGCCAAGGGGTGAAAGGAAACCTTGCATCATACTTATCTCGCGATTGGTGAAGCTTCAGGAAGGTAGCCTGAAACACATCATCGGTGAAGGCTCTGTCGCGAAGCTTTCCTAAAAGGAAGCCGTAAATTTTGGCCGAGTGTCTCTTATAAAGAATGGCGAATGCAAGTTCACTTCCTCTTTGATATTCCTTCATTAGGTCTTCATCATTGAGCAGTTTTAAATCATACATAAAGAGATACGCTCCAGGATTGATTTTTGTGACAATGTCACAAGTTCTCAAAATCACCCATATTTTATTAGCAGCCTCTGGGCTGAATAGGAGTGTCCCGGCCGACAGGTGATTAAACTTCTCGAAATTTGGTTGCCGCGCGAGTTCCAAGGCGTGTCAGCCTTGAGCGTTTCTTTGGGGATCTGATTGATTTTCCGAGTTTCGTCTCCACATGCTTAGAAGTGGATTTGGGAAGGGTTCGGTTTATTAAACTAAAAATGTCCGCTCCAAGACCGGGTGTAAAAGAATAAACGACGCGCGCCAATTTTGCAGGTAGCCCAATGGTAAGAAATGCGTCTCCTCTGCGACCGGCATTCAGTATCTTTCGAGCAGCTCTTTCGGCATCCATTGAAATCAAAGGTAACGAGGCACCCAATGAAAACCAATTAAACTCTGCAGTATGCCTTCCTTTAAAAAGGGCATTTACAAAGGATCCAGTCCTCATAAGTCCTGGCAGGACCGTCACAACTTTTATTCCTCTCTGGTGAAGTTCGGCGCGAAGCCCTAGCGAAAAACCAACCATTGCGAATTTAGAAGCTACATAAGGCAAAAGGTGAGGTATTGCGACGGCGCCACCAATGGAAGTAATATTAATAATTCTTCCAGTTTTTTCCATCCTAGGCATGGCCGCGAGGGTGGTATTGATCGCTCCTGAGAAATTAATTGACATAATATTGTCAAAATTTTTTTTTGTCATGGCTGCTACTGGACCAACCTGAATTACACTTGCGTTATTAATTAGTACATCCAAGCGTCCAAAATTTTCAAAAACGTATTGGATCATTTTATTTGTTTCATTTTCGTGACTCACATCACATGGGTAGATGTGAAGATTTGGGCCATAGGGTTCGAGGTCTTTTTGAGCCGCTTCAAGTTCTTTCGAGCTGCGGGCGCATAAGACTACTTTGGCCCCTTCCTTTAACAAATCGCGCGCAAGTATAAATCCGAGTCCCCTCGATGCTCCTGTGATTAGAACGACGCGGTCTGAAAAGCTAATTCGTCTTCGCAAGGCAAGGGCCTGAAAAGCAAAAAAGCTTACTGTAGCTCCACCTAGCAGACTTTGAAATACTTTCATGCAATGCCAATTTGCAGACATCGAGCCAATGAATGGTCCAAGCTCTGCATCTTCTCGAAATATAGAGTTGTTTGAATAAAAAAAATATGGCGAACAGCTGATGAGCATCGATAGAACGAGGATAAAATTATGAAAAATAAAATGAAAGAACATCCTATGACTGATGAGGAAGCTATGAAACTGGCTGAACGCGATAAACGTGCTGGAAAAGCTCCTAGTACGCAAGCCAGACATTTTGTGCATGAAGAAATGGAACATGCAAAAAAAGGAGAACATAATGTGCGGAATCCTAAACAGGCAGTAGCAATTGGTTTATCAAAAGCTAGAAAGCATGGAATTCCCCTGCGGGGGAAAACGAAGAGTCAAAAGAAAGCGGCCTAATTCTTGCTGCTCTCGTTCGAAGCTTGTCAACTAAACTATGACTGAATAGAAGTTTAACATAATAATATGCATCAGCAATTCAGGTCGAAGGAATAAATTATGGCCCATCGCACAGATGTTTTTCAAGTTCATAAAGGTTACCCAACGAGAGATTCATCCGAAACAGCAGTGGATCCAAATTGTGGAAAAGAAATACCGCAACAAGAGGCTAAAAGTGTACTTTTCCGTGATGGAGAGGCGCTTTATTTTTGCAGCAAAGAATGTCGAGAAAAATTTACTGCATCTAAATATGCCAATAAAGCGGCCTGATGAAGACTTATTTTTTAGAATTCCAACACTTATTGTTCCTGTGATGCAACTATTTTTGCTACCGAATTCTTGTATAACACATAACCATTGCTAGAGACGTTCATGGGTTTCCAGGTGGTGCCGGCTCTTATTTTAAATATAATTTCTTTTCGTTCCAAAAGAATTGCATAGCTACAGTCCCGCAGATTATCTTGGGTGATTTTGTTAAAATTTTTGTCGATTATTTTTACGGGTGCACCAAGAATCAACTGGCCATGTGTCCATGTCCAGTTATGGTTAATCAATAGAATGCAGCTGTCTCCTCTTGGAGAAAGCCCGTGATCAGAGTAGATCGCTCTTTCCAATTTCGTTATGTTTGTGGAAGTGAAAGGCAGGGCCGTTGACATTGAGGCGAGAACGACACAAAAGCCTGCGCTGATCATCCCCATAGATGAGAGCACCCGAAACGGCAAACTGCGAGCTAAAAGTAGGACCTTAGGATTCCAAGATGCAGTCTTTATCAAATTATCGATCAAAAATCCCAAACAAATATAGAAAGCCGGGAGGAGGGGAAGTAGGAAGCGGAGTTCTTTGTGCTCGATAGAGATCATTGTGCCGAGAAAAACAAGGAGTGGGATGACAGTTAGAGCTAAAGTGGAAGTTGAAGCGCGGAGGCTCTCAATTAACCTGGTACGATAAGGTGCAAGAATAATTATTGGGAACGTGAATCCTGCGAGCATTAAGAGGATTGCTGGCGGTTTATTTTCCCAAACCATGGAAAAATATCCCCACCATGGAGAGCGGCCATTAAGTATTCCGATTGCTCTGCCTTTGGTAATTTGTTCCATTAAACTATGAAATGGGCTGCCCCAGGTGAATGTGTCAATAGCACCCAGGATGAGCAAATCCATTAAGCCTCCTAGCGCCGCCCATAGAATCTGAGGCCATGACGAAGCAAGAATGATCAAAATAAGGATAATTCCAACGGTCCAAAAGGCCATTTGCAATTTGATTAATACCGGTAAGCCCACTAGAAGGCCGATCCAAAACCAGTCTAGATTTTTGCAACTCTTGCAGCGGTCGATAATTTCTGGCAGGGCTGCCCAAAGAATGATCATCGCCCAGTTGTCGGCGAGAGGGGCGCAGGACCAAAGGGTTGTGGAAACAGAAAAGCTGTATGCCACTAATGCACCGAAGCGAGCAATCTGTCCTGTTCCCAGCTGAATTAGGAGTCTATTTATAAAGAGAAAAACTGTGGAGCTGAAGATTGCAGTAAAGGCCCGACACAATAGAATTGCAGTAGGCCCACCCGAGATGCCAATCAATTTAAGCAGTCCAAGTAAAGGCATATAAAGTGCCGGAACAATCCATGGACGATAACCTGTAAGCCATTCCCAGCTTAGGGTGCCAAAACCGAGTACTACTTTAGATGCTGGTTCAAGAGTTTGAAAGTGTTCATCTGGCCAAATATAATCACTTCGAGACAAGGCGACGTAAATTCGTAATAAGACGGTGACGGAAAATAGAATCAAAAAGAGAGGGCTAGTAGAATTGGAAATATTTGATTTGGAAAAATTTTCGGGCTCATTTGGATTCATTTCAAAATACTCGGAATTATAAAACGCTGGCCGAAGGTTTATTCAAGAATCATTCCCCGAGTAGCAGTTCGCTTCGGATTTTATAGAAATTGGTTTGGGAATAAGAATTGCAACCTTTAAGGGATGGGTAAATCTAGATTTCCAATGTTGACTTTGAATGTTCACATTGTAATGGATTATCTTTGGGGTTCATTGCTTGCCCTGTTCCCCTACCTTGTGGGATTTCAAGACATCACAGTAGGAAAAAATGTATTTCTATTTCTAGGCATTCTGGTCGTTTTTTACAGTTTATTAACCGATTATCGTTTTTCAATTCTCAAAGTAATACCTTTTGGAATTCACCGGGTATTCGATGTTTGTATGGGAATGATGGTAGCAGTTGCTCCTTCTGTTTTCAGTTATGTGCAATATCTCAGCGTTAGACAGCATCTGGCACATATTATTCTAGGCGCTTTGGCTGTCTGTATGGCCATCTTTACTCGCACGGCAACGGTGACCCAACTTTTAGAGTCGTCCGAGGAAGGGGTGAATCATCCGAATTTTCAATCGCAGATGAAGGGCGAAAAATTTGAGGATAAACCTGAAGAGAGGACAAGCGATGTTTGGGCTGTACTGATGAGTATAGCTACCATTGGTTTAATTATTTTCATAGCAGGAGTAGTGAATTATGAACCAAGGCAAAGGGCGGGACAGGCAACCAAAAACTGGCAATTTACGGGTCCTAGCAATCCGATTACTCAGTCTGCCGGAGGCCAACCCTTTCCTATAGAACATTTTATTCCAGAGGCCCAACAGGGCCTTGATGAGGCAGAAGCCACAGTTACTATTGATTTGGGAACGGCACCGTATGTTCCTGGCTTTGATCGAGAGAAAATTACAGTTAATCGGAATGAAGTCGTAAAGCTGATTTTTAGAAATAAGTCTATCGTAAACCATTATGATAACTTTGTCCTGGTGCGGCCCAAGAGGGAAGACAAGGTAGGGGAAGCGGCATTGCGAGCGGGTCCTGACGCGGGTTACATCCCTATTTTGCCAGATGATATTATTGCAGTTAGTAAAAGCATTGCCCCAGGAGAGACGGAGACAATAGTATTTCGCGCTCCGTCTAAGCCAGGTTTGTATCCTTACATCTCGACATTTCCACGTCGGTGGAAGGCAATGCATGGTATCCTAGAAGTGAAGTAGGTCACTGTGGGAAGTAGGCTTTCATAAAGGATATTTAGTGGCAAAACTATCTAAGCTAGTTAGCGTCCTATTCGCATTTTTTAAATTAATTCTTTTACTTTATCTTCTAGCACGGTTAGCGCAATGGCCTGACGATTTGGTTCGCCTCGGATCAACGATTCCGCGAATTTAAATGCTTGGTCGGGGGTAATTTTCGCAGGCATGGGTGGCTCGAAAGGATCGACTACTGCCTCTATTATTACTGGACCGGGTTGAGACAATGCTTCGCGGAGAGTAGGTTCACAGTCGTGTGGGTCTTCGATTGTATATCCTAAACCACCACAATCGCGGGCGAAGTTCGCAAAGTTAATTGGTTCCAAGTCAACGCCATATTCTGGATTGCCAAGAAAAACCATTTGTTCCCATTTAATTTGGCCCAAAGAATTATTTTTAATGATAATAATTTTGACCGGGATCTTGTATTTAACGCAAGTAGAAAAATCGGCCATCAACATAGAGAACGCACCGTCCCCCACGAACGCAATACACTGTCTGTCAGGGTAAGCAAGCTGCGCTGCAATAGCATAGGGAAGTCCGCAACCCATAGTGGCAAGATTACCGGATAGAGAGTACATTTGCCCCCGTTTTACGGGAATTTGCCTTGCCCACCAAGTTGCCACGGTACCAGAATCACAAGAGACAATCGCATTGGATGAGAGTTGTTTCCCCAGCTCCCATGCCACAACTTGGGGTTTCATGGGCTTGTCCATACGACATCCCTGTTCTTTCATAAGATGCCACCATCGTTGCATTCCATCCTGCGCTTTTTCAAGAAAGCGTTTATCTTTGTGTGTATGAACCAAGGAAATAAGTTTTTGTAACGTACCTTTGCTGTCACCAACAAGTCCGCATTGAACAGGATAGCGAAGGCCAATTCGTTCAGAGTCGATATCGATTTGAATGGCGCGGGCTTGCCCTGGTTTTGGATAAAATTCGATATAGGGGAAAGAAGTCCCGACCATTAGTAGTGTATCGCATTCTTCTAATGCTTCTTGAGCCGGGCGTGTGCCTAAAAGACCAATTGATCCGATGCAATAGATGCTATCA
>JBDSKY010000274.1:0-7171 GCA_039916675.1 Bdellovibrionia bacterium | reverse complement strand
TGTCCCAATGTCCGCTAGTCGTGTCTTTACCGTTCGATAACTCCACAGCTTTGCCGTAAGCTCCAATGCCTTCACCTGCGGCTTGAGGGCGAACACCTGGGATAGTGGTAAGATTCCCCAAACCCATGGATTCTAAATTCGGGAGATGCAATGGGCGTCCCGTCTGGGTTTGATAGGCTTTAGCAAGGTTTCCTAAAGTATTAGCGCCAGTATCATTATAGGACGCTGCATCAGGAAGTTCTCCAGCCCCTACACCGTCTAAAATAATCCAGAAGACCCGATTAACAGCTGAGGTTCCAGAAATTTTCATCGATTATTCACTCGATTCGTTACAATTTCAATGCTCGCGGAAGCTCCAATTCGGGAAGCTCCGGCTGCAATCATTTTCATAGCATCGGCGTAGTTTCGAACTCCACCTGACGCTTTCACTCCCATATCGGGGCCTACAATCCTTCGCATCAATGCTACATCTTCTGCAGTCGCGCCTGAGGCAGCAAACCCAGTAGATGTTTTTACAAAAGCCGCACCTGCTGCTTTTGAGAGAGCGCAGCCAATAATTTTCTGGTCGTTATCTAGATTGCAGGTTTCTAGGATTACTTTAACGGGATAAGGGCGAGATGCCTCGACCACCTGGTGAATGTCGTCGAATACTAAGGCAAAGTTTTTTTCCTTCAAAGCACCAATATTGATGACCATGTCAATTTCTTGAGCCCCTGCTTTGATGGCATCTTTGGCTTCAAACGCCTTTGAACTGGTGGAGCTAGTACCTAAGGGAAAGCCAACCACTGCGATCGGCTTCACCGAGGAGTTTTTTAGAAGATTTGCTGCAAATTCAACATGATTGGGATTTACACAAACCGTGGCAAAACCATATTTCAGGGCCTCTTGGCAAATACGTTCTACCTCGGCCCGAGTGGCGTCGGGTTTAAGTATCGTATGATCAATCATCGCGGCCAAAGAGGTTGCTTCATCACTACTAGTCGGCATCTTGCTCTCCTTAATACACGTGGTTATCACTCCGCGATCAGCTTGGAAAGTTACTTCGCTCAATTCGGCCACCAGCGGGGCAAAGTAAACTAAACTGAATCAGGTTGAATGCGGTGCGTCCTAGGCTGGTCGTATTTTTTACTTGAAGTGTCAAGTTAGATTCGATATCCTTAAAAAAGATAAGTCGAGTTTTAAAGTTCGACTAAAAGGGTTGCCGGGAGTTTGGCTGACAATGCAGCATTCTACGCGCCCCGATTCGCCCCAATTCGGGAGAAAAATTTTATGAAACCGTCGGCATCAATATAATAGCCGCGGGTATGGTTTTTAGGAGCATTAACGTTGCCCTTGTACAAACAGCTAGGAACAGGTTTTAATTTCCCCGGGTGTCGGACCTTTGAAAAGGTGGATACATGTTTCGGAGATAGCATCCTCACAGCGATGGGTGCAGGTTCATTCCTCAACGTTGGTTTTCGCTTCAGAATCCCTGTCAAATCTTATTCAGTTTGATGAAAGATTTGATCACCCCGTCTTCAAGATGTCCTCGGTTTCCCTAACTTGGTAGAAATACCATTTAACGGGAGTGTCCATGGCCAATGAATTAATTATCAATGCATCTCTACCTGAGACTCGTATCGCCTTAATGGAAGATGGAGAAATTCAGGAATTATTGATCGAGAGAGCTTCAGGAAAAGGAATAGTAGGAAATATTTATAAGGGGCGAGTCACACGCGTACTCCCCGGGATGCAGGCTGCGTTTGTAGACATCGGCCTCGAGAAAGCAGCATTTCTCTATGTAGACGACGTTTACGTTCATTCAGAGATTTGGGAAGAAGAAGAAGGCGTAAATCGAGCTGCAAACGCCCTAGCAGAAATTCAAGCTGAAGAAGCTGAAACGACCTCCGCTGAGATTGTAAACCCCATTAAAATTCGGCCTTTAAAAATGAATGCTGAAGCTGGAGAGCAAAGTTCTGCTCCCGTAACGGCAGCAGCGATCGAATCCGCAATTATCCATGTAACTTCTTTGCCAGAAGAAGAGCAGTCCGAAGGCCTTCAGGCAGATAAAGAGCAATCACCAGAATCCGAATCCACATCAACCTCTCCTTCAGATGAGCAGGAAGATCACGGGGATCCAGAAGATGAAAAAGATGGTGATGACGATGAAGGTCCAGCAGAGATGGGACCTCCACCGGAAGATGGAAATGACGACTCAGGCAATCGTTCAGATAAAGGAAATGATGAACAACCTGCTGGAACTATCGCACCAGAGGCAGGAGTTCCTCCTCAAACTGCGATAACTTTTGAGCAAAAGCCTGTAAACGCAGATGACTCCGCAGCCGAGACTGGAACGGGTCCGGCGGATGCTGAAGGGGACTCAGCGGAAGGTCCAGCTCGCCGACGTCATCGTCGTGGACGAAGAGGCGGACGGATACGTAAAAAAGTTACCGAAGGCGGAGAGCCAATTTCTGCAGGGGCACCGCAAATACAGATTAAGAACCCTGAAAAAAACCCAGAAAATTATCCAGAAAATTATCATGACCACGTCGCTGAATCCGGTGATTTGGATTCCGATCGTTCAGACCTAACTGAAATTAAAGCAATTCAAGACGACGTTGCAACCGAGGAAGACCTAGCAGGTCGTCCTGAAATAGCACCACGTGAAGGTTCTGCAGAGCGCCGCCCAGCTGCGGCAGCAGATACCCGGTCTGAATTTAAAGCTCAAAGGTCGAGAGATCGTCGCATACGTCCAAAAACAACAAGCCGACCTGTCAGAGGCCAAGTCAATATTCAAGACTTGCTGAAAGAGGGTCAGGAAATTCTAGTCCAGGTGGCGAAAGATCCTATTGCCACTAAAGGGGCACGGTTAACTTGCCATATCAGTTTACCAGGGCGTCATTTAGTTTGTATGCCCACGATCGATCATGTTGGTGTTTCTCGCCGCATTGAAAGAGACGATGAACGCCGTCGTCTACGTGAATACGTTGAGCGAAATCGTCCTAGGAATTTAGGTTTTATTGTTCGGACTGCGAGTGGAAAACAACAGTCTGAAAAAAGAATTAAACAAGACATAGAATATCTGACCCGTCTCTGGACCGAAATTAAGGAAAAAGCAGGAACTGTTACTGCGCCGGCACTAGTCTATGAAGATTTAAATTCTATACTACGCGCGATCCGCGATTGGGTGAACGAAGAGATTGATAAAGTCATCGTAGACTCTCGTTATCACTTTAACGAAATTCAACGTTTCGTTTCGCATTTCATGCCGTCTTTGAAGCAAAAAGTTGAACTTTACCACGGTGATGTTCCAATTTTTGATGCTTATGGAATTTCCACAGAACTGTCTCGGGCTCTTGAGCGCAAAGTATGGCTCAAGTCGGGTGGCTATATTGTAGTGGATCAGGCCGAGGCATTAGTTGCAATCGATGTGAACACAGGAAGGTATGTCGGAAAGAAAAACCTTGAAGACACGATTCTAAAAACCAATTTAGAAGCCGTCCAAGAAATTGCCTACCAGCTCCGACTCAGGAACTGTGGCGGAATTATTATTCTCGATCTGATCGACATGGAAAAAGATGAGAATAAACAGCGCGTCTACCGCGCCCTCGAAGACGCCCTCTCTCGAGACAGAGCACGGCCCACCATTTTGAAAATTTCAGAACTAGGCCTTGTAGAAATGACTCGAAAAAGAACACGCGATACGATTGTCCGTTCGCTTTGTGAGTCCTGTTCCCATTGTGAAGGAAAAGGATTCATTAAGAGTAAACAGACTGTCGCATATGAAGTGATGCGAGAAATCGAGCGCGAAGGAATTGATAGAGATCTAAGCAAGATCTTGATTCAAGCTCATCCAGACGTCATCGATATCTTAGCGATTGATGAAAGAGAAACTTTAGATCAGCTGGAAAGACGTTACAGGAAAAGTATCTATCTCCAAGCGGTCAACGACTATCATGCCGAGCAATTTGAAGTGACAGCCGATAAAGTTGGAAAATCCGATCGTGGCAAGGACGAGGGCAGAGAGAATACTAATGAGCGTTCCGGCGGTCATGATCGTTCTCGAGACCATAATTCCGATAGAAACAGAAATCGGGGCGGCGGCAGAGATAGAGAAAGAAATCAACAAAATCGACATGAGCATTCAGCTAGTAGCAATGCCAATGTATCTGGCGGCGGTGAAGGCGCAATCATAGAGCCAGTAGCTCGTCCGATTGCACAAGGCCAAGGCGAAATTGTCCAAGTGAGACCAGTCATCTCGGCGGTTACTGCTAATGTATCGAACGAAAATAGAGGAAATGGAATCTCACAGATAAGTCCTATTACTCCTATCACGCCCGTTGCTTTGGGCAGTCCAGGTAATATGGCGGTCTTGTCTGTACCTTCTGTTCAGTTAGGTTCTTCCAATGCAATTGGAGGAAACACTTCTGACACCGGTAATACATCCGACGGACACTTTGACGAGGAAGATCGTCTAGCCTTTCTAAGAGCGCAAGCGGCACAGGATGCAGCATTGGCTCGATTGGGAAGCGGAGGAAACACTCATTCCACTTCACCTAGAAATGGCAGTGATCCGGCAAGAGGAGATCGTGCCGGCGCAGGAACTCGACGACCACCTCGTCCAGCAAGACGTGGGACAAAATTTCGTAGAGGCCCTGAGCGAGAACGTCCACGCCCTGCTCCAAGGCAGTTTGGTTTTGGACACACTGGATCAGCAGGGACGGCAGCGCAAGCTGGACCCGGAGGCCCAGTAGTTTCAACAGGCCCCGTTGCAAATTGGGTTGAGCCGCCTGTAACAAAGGAACCAGGATCAACGCCTGCACCGGTAGCACCGACAAGCGCGCCTGACACCTCTTCATCAGATCGTTCTTCAGGTGGAGAAGGCTCTGGAAGTTCTGGCGGAAATGTTGGCGGTGGTGGCGATCATTCCCAGCCTCCCGTTTAAGATTCTTCATGTCATCGACATATGTAGTTTCAGTCTCTGTTCCTAGGCGAGTCCAAGTTTCTGACCCAGCTAAAAGCACGGTCAGTACCTTGGCTCGCGAGGACTTTTTTAGCTGGCTTTGGAACCGCTTTTCCAGTGCAGGATTGGTGGGAGTTCATGAAGGAACTCTCCTGACCGAAGACGCCGCTGAAAAAGGATTTGAAGCTGAGGCTTGGACAGTAGACTCCGCCGAGGCACCCCCGTCCAGAGACTGGGTAGCTGAACAAGAATTAGAAAGTGCTGAGCTCTACTTTGATTCCGAGCCGGAGGCCAAAGATGCAGCGGCGGTTCTAGTAACAATCACCGAGCTCACTTCTGGTTTTAAAGTAAATGGAATTCGAGAGCAGAAGCCTCAGGATTGGGATGCCGATTGGAAAGCGTCCTTTCTTAATGCAGGGGCTGGAGTTCCGATTTCCCCTTTCTGGCGTGTAGTTCCTCCTTGGGTGAAACTTGATCCACGGTCAGAGAAATTTATCAAAATTAATCCCGGAGCGGGATTTGGGACCGGGACTCATGAGACTACTCAGCTCTGTCTGCAGGCCATTGGAGAATATTCTCAGAGAATATCCATAGAGGGCCAGCCAGCCTTAGATTTTGGGAGCGGGTCAGGGATTTTGGCGGTAGCAATGGCAATTCTGGGTGCTAAGGTGGATGCGGTGGAAGTGGATAGCCTGGCCATCGATAATTCTGTTGAGAATGCTGAGTTAAACGAGGTTCGAGAGAAAATCTCTTTTATGCAGGAGTTGCCTCTGCTTTTGGCTCAAGGGAGTTCTTCTGCAGACTTGCCGGTGCACTCGAATTCAGTTCCTACCTATCGTTATGTAGTAGCAAATATTCTAAGGCCAGTTCTTCTGGAATTTGCCAGCCAGCTAATTGAGCGACTGAGGCCGGGCGGAGTCTTGGTTCTGTCGGGACTTATTGAGCGCGATGTTAAACCTGTGGTGGAAAAGTACGCCAGTCTTCTAAATAATTCTGTTCCTCAGATTTACGCCCAGGGTGAGTGGCGAGCTGTGGTTTTTTTGAAACCTCAGTTGTAGAAGCACCAGTAGTACTCCAGTAATACTTCAGTGGTAAAAGGCGAACTCCGAAGGTTCCTGATTAGATCTTGTTAGGAACATCTATTTATATTAAAATAAAATAAATAATACAAATAGAGGGTCTAAATAATGAAAAATCTAAAAAAATCACTACTTATGTCGGTTTTTTTCTTATGTGGAAGCCTTCATTTTGCAGTTTCAGCTAATGCTGAAAGTTGCCCCTCTTCAGCACTTAAACACAAAGATGGTAAATGTGTTCCTAAATGCACCACCACGACCGGGTGGGATGGCTCTGCGTGTACACCTTGCGAGAGTCCTCCCTCAGGGCCGGATGGACTTTGTCATGACGCACCGGATAAGCCAAATCCTATGCTAAGTTGCTCGTCTCCAGCATTTAAACGCGTGAATGGTAATTGTATCCCTAAATGTACGACCACGACCGGATGGAATGGCTTTGCTTGTACACCTTGCGCAAATCCTCCATCAGGATTTGATGGGTTGTGTCATGATGCTCCGTCCAAGCCAGAAATATGCACTCCAGCATTTAAGCTTGTGGATGGTAAATGTACCCCTAAATGTTCCTCCACGACCGGGTGGAATGGATCTGCCTGTGTACCTTGTGCAAATCCTCCAGCAGGACTGAATGGAGTTTGTCATGATATTCCTACCAAGGCCGCCCCTTTGACAAGTTGCGCCTCTTCTGCATTTGAAGTCGTGGATGGTAAATGTGCTCCTAAATGCAAAACTACGACCGGGTGGAATGGCTCTACTTGTGTTCCTTGCCCAAATCCTCCAGCGGGACTGGATGGTCTTTGCCATTAATTGGGATTTCATTTGAAACTTCAGTTGTTGTGGAAAAACTTCTTTCCGTCAATCTTTGAGGTCGGTCTTACTGGATTATTTCGAGTTGACTCTGATCAGATTTTGTTAGAGATTTTTTTGTGATGAAAAATGGAATATTTATTCTTTCTGGTTGGTTTTTGTTTAATGCTCTACCTGGAGTCGGCAGTCTTCTTTATATTTTGATGGGCCGACATGCTCCAGCCTTCCAATATCTGTTTCGCCAGGAGGAATTGGCGGCACTTGATTCCAAGTTCATTAACACAACTGACGGTGTGGCCATTATTGCTAATGTCGTAATTGTCTCATACTGCTTTTCTTCGTTTTTTAT
>JBDSKY010000273.1:0-4301 GCA_039916675.1 Bdellovibrionia bacterium | reverse complement strand
GGGGATTATTCAAGGAAGAGAATGGGAGAACTTATGATCTCCCCCATACTAAAAGTCAGCTTATTGGAATGGGCAAAGGGGAAGAAGTTTACCACGCTTTTGTCTCAAAAATTTCTAATCCAAGATTTCTTAATGAGTAAAGACATTCCAAATGAGCAACTTAAAGTCAATTATTCAAACATTTTAGTTAGTGATCCAGTCGAAGTTTCCAAGGGAGCAGATGTCCGAATTCGTATTCAATGGTTTGCTAATTCGATCTGCGATGAGAGCGAGTTTAAACTCAAGATCGGCGATCAGATCAGATTAATTAAGTCCAAATGAAATTCAGTTTAGCTCGAAGGGACGTTATGATTCAGAAGAGAAATCTCATCTATCTTGGCCTACTGCTTGGAGCCCTAACTTTGGGCACCGGAAAATCACTTTATGCTGTAGAAAATAACATTTTCCAAGATGAGGACGAGGGCGATGTAGTGGCAGACGAGGATGCTGGCGATTCAATAGTCGAAAAGATGCTCCATTTTCTCGGGAGAAAGAAATGCGCTGCTGATGATGTAACCAGGGCGAATTCGTTAGAGAATAGGATATCCACTTGCACGGCCATTTATCGAGACAAGACGGACGCCAAGGCTAAAAGAGATTCTGGAGTCTCATTCTCAACCTATCAATCCTGTATTCATGACACGACAGAAGACTTCACTCACATCACTGACGTTACGTGTAAGGCTAGGTATATTAAGCCAGTTTTAAAGACTCAAATGGGAATGATCTATAATCGCATCAACACTCTACGCCCAGAAAATAGCCCGTTAAATCTGAATGCTAATGACCTACAAGAGTTGTTTAAGCTCACCAACACTTGGCTAACCGACGTGAGAGTAACGTTCCAAGACGGAAGTCAAAGCGTAGATTATCAAAAAATGCTAAAGAAGAGCCTGAAGGTCGAATCCGAGGAGTATCTCGCTAAAAAGATTGACCTCATTGTGCGAGCCTTCTTAAGTCAGACTGTTAAGTTAACGAAGGAGCATCCTGAATATCTCCTCCAAGATCGAGCATTCTTAGTTGGCTTAGATAGTTCCGCTCAAATTTTAGAAGCAGCCCTTGCCGAGCAATTGAATCCGCAGGTCCTCTTCCCGATTATTGCCCAGCTATTGATTCCAATCCATCAGAGATTGGACCTCATGGTCGATATTCATGACTTTCAGTGCGAATTGAAGAACTGCACGGGAAACCATGCTGAGCATAATGAACTGAGTCGTACGATAGAGGCGCTAGCTGGCTTGGACGTTGTTACTAAGCCTAGGCCACCCGTCTCTCCGAAACCAGTCCAAGAATTAGGAAAACAATCCTCAAAGAAGACAATCTCCAAAAAGCCAACTCCTGAGTCAAACAGCGTGGGCAAAGGTGGCAAAGCGAATGAGGAACTAACGGTACAGAATAAGATTTTGCATAGGTTTTTGACGGCACTATTTGGCGTCAAAAAGATATTCGGCGAAGCAGAAACTCTACTGTACTCCCAGCTTCCCAAACAAATACTCACAACAAAAGCAAAATGGGCGATCTCAAACATACCGGAAGGAAATTTTCCGATCTATTTTCAAGAATATTCATCACTAGTCACGACCTTTAGCGAATGGTTTACCAATTATCGCTTCACTGGTTATTTTAAAAAGAGAAAGATGTCTGATCTGGACTTCGGTCTAACCCCGGAAAACATCACCACAGTAAAAGCCCAGATGAGCCTCATGTTGGATAGGTTGAACAATGGATTAACTAAGTATGAGGGCGTCAGTCGGGACAATCATGAACTCCTCAAGAGTCAAATTAATTTAACAAGTGAGATGGAGCAATTGGATGATTTGGACGAAGATTTAAAGTCTGGCCAAGCAAATTTGCGAGATAAGGAGGATCGATTTAGCCGGTATTCTCAAAGTGCTTTTAAACTTCTTAATTCATCTACTTGGCAAGGGTCTGAAGGAAGCGCACTTTTAACTCAAAGTGATCATCGTTTCAGCGTTTCAGGGACTGATGCTCATTATGATGATGAGATGTCAAAATTAAAGAAGGACAAGATTCAAGATATCGCCATTTATCAAAATCAGTTTACGAGCACTAGCAGTGAGGAGGGTGATATCGTAAACCTAGAAGTTAATGGAAAATGGTCACCTACATGTGCATTAAGGCAGTCTCAGTTTGCTAAGAGAAAAAATGGTCAAACGTCAACGGTCTTAATTGGCCCTGAAGGATTTACTCAAACTGACTCCTCCTCTGATTCTCAGGTGGAGTCATCCAACAACTACCGCTCCCATCGCGGCTTTCATTCTGATAGTCATACTGATTCAGACACTTCGACGAAGTCTGCCAGTCTTAGTTTAGAGGTCAGTGTGGGGACTCCCAAGCCTTTAGAGTTTCTTGGTTTTGGGGTTAAGGCATCGGCTACTGCAACCACTAGTCGCACTGGAAGTCATTCCTTTTCAGATTCAAGGGGGAGCGAAGACTCTTGGGGTAAAAATGACTCGAACACTTCTTCGGATGAAAAACGTAGAAGTGCTTCTTTTGAGCTTGGCCTAAGATTATCCCATACGCCCTTTCCTGATATGCCTGCAGGGAGCCTGCTACTTGTTCAAATGAAAAGGGGGCTCTCGGAAATGAAGGACATTGTAGATGTTCAAGTGGTCCGTGGATATAGTACCCATGTCATAAAACAGCCTGTGGACCTCTACTTGGTAGCAAACGATTGCAGGAGCGAAAGTACTGAAAAACTATCTGTTCATCTGACGGTGCAGCGTCCCCTCTCTCACGAAGTGAAAAAGGTCTCCACGGCGATGTTAGATTCCGCCAAAATCATTTCCGAAGAAGGTGCTAAATATCTTCGAGCAGGTGCCATGACTGGGGTCCAAATGGAAAGTCTACGCAGGAATGCGCAGAAATCCATCGTACTGGAAGGAATGGACGCTCATAAAATGGGATTGCTCCATCAGCTCTATGAGGGCTGGATTGCCGAGGAGCTGGCGCAACTCGAAGGTAAAATAAGAATTCTTAGTTCTGAAAGGCAGTTACGAGTTATCAATCATCGCGCCCAGGATCTTGAAGAGGACATAAGGTATTTAAAGGCTAAACAGAATGTGGGTAGCCTCGCCCAATTGTCGAGCTATGATAATCGAGACATTTTCTATTTGGGAGAACAGCTGAATCATTCCATACAGTTTTTTAGGCATCGGCTTCTACCCGTCATTCGCCTTCGTCATCCTTCAGTTATTAATCACCTCTTAACTAGCCAGCGGAGTAAGTTTGAAGAGCTAACATCATTTCTGAGTGTGGATCAGTCGATGAAAGCGATCGCAGAGAAATTCATTCCTATCTATTCAGCAGTTCAGCAGTTCAGCACTTAGTAGAAAATCGGACAGTAGCAGACAATCTAGTACAGCTTGAACGACCGATTATTCTCAGTTTTCCGCGGGCGGTGCGCTCAGTTGAAGATCATTCTTTGATTTCAGAGGAGATAACAGATCATACGGATATCCCTCAAAGTCCGTTTATGAACGCGCTCCAGCCTTGGGAAGCATTTGCACATTCGTTAAACAGATTACCGTCAGGTTCCCCTTTGAACTTCGTCGGAGCTTACTTTCGGCAATCCCAGGGAATCTTAAAAGTCACCCCACAGGATCTCTATGTTGCGCAACAAGGAATCGTTGGCAATACTCTAAGAAATGCCAAGATAGTGGGATCATTGCCCTGCAATGCAGCAGCTCCTGTTGTCGATGCAATGGCCGTCTATTTTAATTTAAAAAAAGATCCGGATGGAGCAGAAGCTAAGACCTTAACAGATGCTTTTCATACTGTAAATGTTGAGCTGATTTCGAACCCTCAATTTCCAGATGAAACAGGTAACCGCGAGTATACTCTCACCCGAAATTGGAAGGCTCTCCATGTTCCCGTACTGTATGGAGATTCAGGGACACCGGGACGAACATTTATAGATCAACGAATTGGACAAGAAAGAATTGGGAAGGGAATCTCTCCTTTTGGAGAATTCCGAATCAATTTCAATGAATTCAATTTTTCCCAGTCCAAGCTTCTGGAAGGCGTTGATCAGCAAATTACAGACGTAATGTTAATTTTCAAAATTGCCTATCGTGCCACTGAGCATGACTTAAAGTGGATAGAGCAATGTCGGGGCTTGGGTCATCTTGCTAAGACCTCTTTAGGGAAGCGAAATATAGCATCGCAAAGTGGAACTACGGATACGCATGTGAAAGATAGCAAGGCTAGCCGGAAACAAGAATGACCGTTAATAGTCGATT
>JBDSKY010000272.1:0-2661 GCA_039916675.1 Bdellovibrionia bacterium | reverse complement strand
ACATTATGATTATAGCAACTGACGTGACTGAGATAAAGAAACTTGAAAAAAGAAATAAAGATGAGAGTGAACTGCACCGGACATTACTTAAAATATTGAAATCAAAAAATGAACTAGTTGAGCTTTTAGACCTCCTTAAGGAAATGCCCACGATCGCTCAGGATCCAAAGACTGCGATGCGAAATCTTCATACGTTAAAAGGCGAATTTGGATATCTTGAATGTAATAAGTTTTCGCAGCTTTGTCACAAACTTGAGGATCGGTTGAGCAGCAAGTACACTCCGGATGAATTTTTGAAAGGTGTCCAGGACTTGCAAGCGCAAGTAAATCAATTTTTAACTGATCATGACTCTATCTTGAATATGAAGGGAGAGAGGCATCGGATCGTTCCTATTGAAGCAAAGGCTTTAGCTGATCTAGTTGAAGAAGCTAAGCAACTGAAGGCACCTGATAGAATCATTCGTAGTTTAGAAGCTATGACGGAAGTGCCGATTGAAGAATGCTTGGGTTGGATGAGTGACGTTTTTTGCCAAGTTGGAAAGGAGGCCGGCAAGGAAGTGAAGCCGATTTCTTGGAAATCGTCTGAAAGAATTTGCCCAGATTTATATAAAGGTCTCTTCAAAAGCTTAATTCATATTTCCAGAAATGCGGCCGTGCATGGAATTGAAACTCCGGAAGAACGCGAGGCAATTGGAAAGCCACACGAAGGCTCACTACGATGCGAGTTTAAGAAACAAAAAAATGGCGATTACTATCTCAGATTCCAAGATGATGGGAAAGGAATTGACGTCGAGGCTGTAAAGGCTAAAGCTAAAGCTTTAGGAGTGCCGGAACCTAAAGAAATGAAAGAAGTTGTGAATCTACTTTTATCCGGTAAAGTAAGCACATCCCAGAAAGTTACTGAGATCTCCGGTAGAGGAATTGGACTGAACGCAGTGCAAAGGGAAGTCGAGAAACTCGGTGGAACTATGGAAATGTCGCACGAGCCAGGCAAAGGGACTAATATTGAAATTACCTTTGGGAACTTGGAAAAGAAATTTGAGAACAGATCGAGACTTACGGCTTAATCTGACAGGCAAATTTCGGCGTAAAAAGGACCTACATCTGTTTGGAAGGGGACAATGATTGTGGGCCCCGAGCCAAGCTGTGAAAATCCATGATTTTCTCCGCGAACAACAGATGGCAAAGCGCTTTTAATTCCGTACCCGCGATCATTTAGTGTATTTTTTGCTAATCCCAGAACGATATTCGTAAGCTCAGCGGCGCCGCTTTCAATTTCATCGTTAAGTTCAGTATGGTTTTCCCCAAGCATTTTATTGATTACATTCAAGAACGTCTGTGTTGGGAAAGAAATTACAATCATCCCACGAAAGGAATTGCTAATAATCCCGATTACTCCGGAAATATCACCTGCAAATTCTCCCTTTCTAGTCTTGAGGCGGATGCCTTCAGGCTGAGCTTTGATTTTGGCCTCAATTTGCAGTACATGAACAATGGCATGAAGAAAAGGATTTACAAAATTGACATCTAACTGTTTTCGGCTGACAATATTGAGGTCCACTAAAGCATCTCGCAAGGATTTTGAGATGGGAAGAAGTCTCTCTAGTCCTTCGTCCTTTATTCTTTTAACCAATATTTCATTTAATAGAATAATTTGTAATTTACAGTTAAATCCTCGGAGGTCTACCTGGAGCTGAACTAAGCGCCTGAGCCAGGTTTTGGAGACTTCCAATACTGATTCCATATTGATAATAAGATTTCTGTGGGGCTCCCCAAGGATTGAGCGAAACTCATCTTCAAAAAGAGTTGCTGTTTCTTTAGTCAGGGGTCCGCTCAATTTCAGAATGAGATATTCATCCAGACTGATCAGTTTGCATTCGGGCAGGTTTTTGTCGCCGAACAAATTATTCATTCACGCCTCCTGATGGGACTCAATATATATCAGCCTAGTTTTATTTTACTAGCGCTTAAGATCTCATTAAATTTTTCTGAGAATATTTGGCTATCAAAAGGCTTATTGATAATTCCGTTTACTCCCGCTTTAACCGCGTCAGTTTTCTTGATAGCATCACCTTCGGCCGTGACCATAACAAAAACAATTGATTTGTATTTTTCATCAGCGCGAATTTTCAAAACCAATTCCAAACCAGAGCTGTGAGGCATATTCCAATCTGAAACTACTAAGACGATGGGCCTCTCAGCATTGACAATGGCCGTCCATCCATCGTCTCCATCTTGGGCTTCTCGGATATCAGAAAATCCCAAGTCTTTGAGACAGTTAATAACACGCTTCCGTGACAAAGCCATATCGTCAACTACCAAAACGGGTACCTTAGCTAGTTCCATATTATATTCCTCCGAAGCTTAAACGAGCTTCACTGATTGTATAGAAATATCCCTGATTGAGTCAACTTATTACTATAAATGTGTTTAATTTAGAATCAAACACGAGTCGCCAAATTCATGACAGAGATAACCTCGGGTTTCTGCATCACGATAGGCAGCCTCGAGTTGAGTAATTGTCAGAAAGCTTCCCAAAAGCTGAAGGTGGGAAGCGCCATTTTCATGAAAACCGCTAATGACCCCAGTCACGATTTTACGCCGATAGGCAGGCGTAATAACTAACGTAGCGAGCTGCGAACCTTCCTGGATAGTCCCATT
>JBDSKY010000271.1:0-3900 GCA_039916675.1 Bdellovibrionia bacterium | reverse complement strand
CAGGGAAGTGACCCCTTTAAGGGGAAATTGAATCTTCCCATGGGGCCGTCCTCAAAGGATCCCTCGGGCTCCAAGCTAAACTTATTGAGTTTTAGGCTATTATCTAAAAACAGGAGATTAATAATATTAGAATCCCACCCTTTGCCTCGTCCAATTTCGTCATTATGACATTTAGTTGGATATCCGTTTCGTTGAGGCTCTATGTACCAGCTCTTAATTGTATCTAAGGGTGAAGCTGCATAATTCCGTGCCAAAGCCGTATTAATCGCTCCATCAACCTCGCTTAGATCTTTCATCTCATCCACGGCGCGAAGGGATAAGTTGAGCTGACTAGCTACGGCCGTATCGCCTTTGCTAAGAATGGCTTTCAAGATTGACTTTTGATTTTCTAGATCCTGACTTTTGCGGATTGAGTTTGCCACACTGGTTATCTGAAAATCACCATCCATAAATTTAACGGGAGGGTTTTTATCGATATCAGTATCGGAGTCGACCACTTGTAAATTGCCGTTGGGGTCATCACTATTGTTATGCAAGAAACTGTTTTTCAGAGAGGCAGCGCTAGGATTTTGATCAACAAAGTCCTGAATGACCATCAAATCGGCGGCAATGGCAGCACCAGCAAAACCTGCGTCTCTGGATGCTTTGTATTGTTCGATGACTTTACGATCATCCAGGGATGGCATATCTGTGGGCACGAGATAACCGGCGCTTGTGAGGCGGCCAAATTCGGCATCTGTAACCGTTTGTGGAGTTTTCTCAGGCTGGGGGGCGCTTTGAGAGGAGGATTGCAGGGGTGACGAATCTTCTGCAGCTCCATATTGTTTGCATGCCGAAAAACAGTAGACGATGCACAGATAGGGTAGAATCGCAGGGATCGACGCTCTAAGTCTATTCATTACTTTTTTAAACCCTGCATTAGGGAGTTAAAAGCTTCGGCCAATTCTGGGAAAAAATCGTTTTTCCTAAATCTGACATCCGTATAGTTTTTAGATTTTGATAATTCAATCATGTGCCGTTGCATTCGGTAAATCGGACCCGCAATACGATGGGAAAAAATAATGCCCATGACTAGAATGATCAATAATAATGCCAATGCGCAGATAATAAAAATATGATTCAGTATCGTTTGCTGTCTTTGAATTAATGTAAAAAATGAGTGCGTTACTGGAAGCCCAAACCCACTCCCGAGGTTCCGCAGTGAATAGAAGAAATAGTAATTGCAAAAATAGAAGACGCTCATCGCAGTAGCGGAAACTATGACGCTAAAACCTATAAAGCGAAGCTGAAAGGCGGGATTGATGAAAAATTTTTTCCTTTTATTGAGGCTTTTTTTGGTCATACTTGATCCTTTTCTTTAGCTTCGGGGTTTCTGTGCCTCTGGTTTCATAAAGTATTTCAATTGCAGCAGAATAAAGTTTATCCTAATTTTATATCTAATTAAATAGAATAAATTTATTAATTATATTGGATGTGGAGAGCTCACTTGCTAAAAATTTGACGCCTGTACCGTTTGACAAAGATATAGTGCCTTCCAACTAGTACATCGCTCTCTTTAAGATTTTCATCCAGCCATCTTGGTGTGCAGACGGTAAAGTCAAAAGACTCTACAGATTGACGATACGATTGCGTCACTTCAGAAAAGGAACGCCACCATTAAAAAATGGAGGTGCCACGACCTGCGCCATAGCTTTGCGTTCAATTACCTCAAAAAGGGAGGCGACATGTATGCTTTGCAGGCCGTCCTTGGCCACAAAACGATTCAGCTCACAATTGACCTCTATGGATGCTTTAAAGGCTGCGATGTTGACCGTAACTATTTTGAAAGGGTTATTCATAGCGATCACCTTTAAAACAGCTTTCTCTACGTTTTTTATTATTGAACAAGCAAAATATTTTTCATCAAATTAGACCGCCAAATCTTTATGGTTAAAAATAGCAAATAACAAAAAAAAATAGCCTTTTTAGGGCTCTTTTTTAATAAATACTTTTATCAATCTTTACGCTTTTCGATTGTTGCATGTCAAAACGGTAGTCTGCATAAAGGAGTTAAAAACTATTCCTAAGTATCAATAACTATTTGAAACAATAGGTATTTTTAATACTCGGCAAGATTTTTTCCAAAAAAATGTTAAGAACCATCCTTTCCAGGAGAGCATAGCCAAATTCAGGTGAAGGATTCTATAATCCAGTTTGTAAGGTTTTTGATTAACACTTTTACCCGGGGCTTTCGCACAATAATTTAGCATGAGTCAATGGGTTGTCCTGCTCCTACTAATGCCGATCAAAGATGGAAATTAAAAGTAAAAAAAGATTAGGTCTGACCTTTTAAAACCGAGATACTACTTTCGATCATGCCTGACACACACGTAAAATAATGGCGATTCTTTAATAGACTTCAAAAGTGTTTTCGATCCCCCTACAATCTGTGAAGACAAATATTAGGAGGTCCGCCTCTCTAAGATGTTCTCAATAGAAATAGTTTATTCAGTGACAATTCGACCTCTCTTATCTTTTCTTTACGCATGGCACAATTTTAGCTAAGAACCAGTCCAGTGTCTGCTAATTGAGCGTGTAGTGGGGAGTAAAAGTGTTTAAGAAAATTACAGTTTATTTCTTATTAGTCAGTATCCTCTGTCCTAAGTCATGGGCAGGCGGTGATAGAGACACCTGTTGGAATTTTGATAAGCCTGGTGGGAAGTGCGATGGCGGCGGGGCCGATAAAGGCGGAGGAAGTCATGAGCACGAGTCGGGTGGAGGAGAACATGGCCACGAATCTGGCCATGAAACACTAGGAGGAGACAGGGGGGATTTCAACCGAGGGAACTCTGAGAATGGAAGCAATGCTGAAGTAGATAGAGAACGTCAAGAGTTAGATAATACCCTTAAGAAAAATGCAGAGGATCTAGATAAACTCAGAGAAACTCAAATCAAAGAGAAAGATGCCTTAGATCAAGGCTTAGCAATAATTAAAATCAGAGATAGTATTATTTCCCAAGCTCCTCAGTATTTTAACGAGTCAGTCAGTAACGAACTTATATCAAAAGCTAATCAATCGAGTGATTTAGCATCTTACGCGTTCGATATGGCTACGAATGGATTCTTTGAGTCCGCTCAAGCATTAAGTAATATAGCTTTGATCCAAGTCACTGCAATCAAAGAGTACATCAAGGGTGTTGCTGGTGGGGTCGTTCAGGCTGCAATAACTGCCACAGAGGCGATTGCGGCGATTTACGATAATCCTACCCTGATTACAAATCTCTCAATCGAGGTAATGAACCTAGTTTCAGCAGGTCCTGGCGCTGTTGTGGATGCAGTGGGTAAAGGTTTTGACAGGATTTCAGATGCAGTTTACCAATTTGAAGTTACCATGGCCTCTGGGACACCTGAGCAGCAGGGGCGTGCCTTGGGTGAATTTGGAGGAAACGTTCTTCTGGGGATAGCAGGCGGTGAAACGATAACGGGTGCTCGCGCTGCGCTTGGAGGTATCGCTACAACTATAACAGAAGCTGGAGCGGCAAAGGCCCTAGGAACTGCCTTGAACGATAATCTTAGAATATCTGAAACGCTGGCTCCAAAAATGACTAATATCCACACGGAGGTTCAGGGGATTGTTGATGCTGCAAGGAGTGAAGGCTTTAGAAGCGTTCAGTTTCCAAGAGGTGCTGGTGCAGCTAGAGGGCCGGTACCTGAAGGTTATACTAGAGTTAGTCGCTGGATGAGTGCAGAAGAGGCTACGCTTTGGGCAGAAGGTGGGGCAACAAGAATCCCACCAGAGGTGGGAACCCAAAATGGTCCGAATGATCTTCGCCTCTATGTTACCAGGGCGGGCGCACCTCGGATTAACGCATGGGGACCAATTCGAGTGGACTTTAGTATTCAGGAATCAACTTTAATTCA
>JBDSKY010000270.1:0-4368 GCA_039916675.1 Bdellovibrionia bacterium | reverse complement strand
GAGGTAGGTCTGCCTCCCGGAGTTTTGAATATTGTGCATGGCTTAGGAACCAAAGTGGGGCGACCGCTGGTTCAATCTCCTCAGGTAGCAGCAGTATCTTTTACAGGCAGTACAGCAACGGGTGCAGAGATCGCAAGTCTTGCTGCGCCAAAATTCAAGAAGCTTTCCTTGGAAATGGGAGGGAAGAACCCCAATATTATTTTTGCAGATGCAGATTTTGAAGCTGCACTGGCAGGCACTTTAAGATCTTCGTTTTCGAATCAGGGGCAAATTTGCCTTTGTGGATCTAGAGTTTATGTCGAACGCTCTCTCTATTCAAAGTTCAGAGCGGCGCTTTTAGAAAAAGTAGCTCAACTTCAGGTGGGGGATCCTCTAGTAGAAGGAGTAGATCAGGGAGCTGTCGTATCTCAAGGTCACTTTCAAAAAGTGATGTCCTATATTGAAATGGCGCGCCAGGAAGGCGGTACTGTCATTGCCGGTGGCATTAGGGTGGAACTTCAAGGGCGTTGTGAAAATGGTTGGTTCATTGCCCCAACGATCATTGAAGGTTTGAATTCAAGCAGCCGAGTCAATCAGGAGGAAATCTTTGGGCCTGTAATTACCTTGGCTCCGTTTGACAGTGAAGATGAAGTCTTGGAATGGGCAAATAGTACGCGTTATGGTCTTGCTGCAAGCCTCTGGACAAGTAATTTGACTCGAGCGCACCGGTTTTCGTCTCGATTGCGTGCAGGGATTGTTTGGATAAATACTTGGATGCTGCGAGATTTGCGCACTCCTTTTGGAGGAGTGAAGGATTCAGGCGTAGGACGAGAAGGCGGCGTCGAGGTGCTTCGGTTTTTTACCGAGCCTAAGAACGTTTGTATTAAGTTAGATTAATAGAGTGGAGTGAGTCGTGAAAAAAATTGAATCGCAAGGAATTGAATCGCAAAAAGCGGCTGAGCCGGTTGGAAAGTTTCCCCATGCTCGTAGGGTAGGCGAGTTACTTTTTCTCTCCGGAATTGGACCCAGGGAAAAGGGGACAAAAAAAATTCCTGGGGTAGAGCTAGATGCATCGGGACATGTGCTCTCTTACGATATTGAGATTCAGTGCCATGCGGTATTCAAAAATATAAAATTTATACTGGACGAAGCTGGTTCGAGTTGGGAAGAGTTAGTGGACGTAACAGTTTTTCTGACCAATATGGAGAAGGATTTCAAAATTTATAATCAAATCTGGGCAGAATATTTTCCAACTAATCCGCCGTGCAGGACTACAGTGGAGGTCAATTGCCTGCCGACTCCTATTGCAATTGAATTAAAGTGTATTGCAACTTGTAAGAAAGTCAGTTGATGGAGTTGAAAAATGAAAATAGCCACTGAAACCCGCTCTCGATCGAAAGGAGTTGTTCAAATGAGTTAGTACAATCAAATGAACCACCTATGCATCGTCTCACAGATATCAAGGACTAATTACATTATCCACCAAACGAAGAGCACCCATCACTGTATTCACCTTTGAGTTAGTAAATGATATAGGTTTAATAATCAAACAATCAGTTCTGGAAGGTTTGCAGATTATCCAGAAGTTAAAAGGAACTTTCGACTTCCCATTGAGATCAGGAAGGTACTGAAATCCAAGGGCTTGACCTAGCTGAGCTGGCATCAGGTGTCCATTATACTTCCCCATCTCTGATTGTTTCACAGTACGAAGAAGTAGTAATTTTTCACCGTTCTTTCCATCCAAAATATGTTGCCCTTCATGTCCACTCTCTATTCTAATAGTGCCTGGTAGCAGTTCCGCACAGAGCCCGTAGTCCATCAAGAGGCCATTGCCAACACCGGATGAACCATTACTGCAAATACCCACCTCCCCTGCTAGCGCCGCGCCGCGGAAGCAAACCATTAGAAGGAGGAGACCTACTCGATTATTAAACTTCACTGAGAACCCTTTCTTCCTGAGAACTCAAAGGAAAACCACAGAACATCAGACTATAGATTTGATCGGGCTTTGAATTGGAAAGCGCCCACTCATTCAACGACTTCATGAATTCCCGAACCTTTTTTTTCAGCTCAGGAACCTGATGCGGCGATAGTCCGACGAAGTATGTGCCAAATTCACGCTCTTCCGGACCTGACACTTTAAGCGATTGAATTGCCCTTGCTAATAGACCCTCATAAAAAATACGTATAGATAATTTTCTTAACTCTGCTTTTGTTTTGACCTGACGATGCGTTTGTCTCAAGTGTCCATTTTTGTCTCTGCTGAGAAGCTTGGCTTCCTGTAGTCGAAATAACACACTCCTGATCTCTTCTTCGGAAGCCAATCCAAAAATATGTTGTCTAATCCAAGTGGCATTCTCTCGGAAACCCTGGAGGTGAGTCATTACCATCAGGGTATGGTGTAGCCAGTTGCTCACGCTCTCAAATTCGTATTCTTCCAACGTCCTCTCGCAAGTTCCTGTCCCTCGTGCCCTCACTCGATTCATTCGATCCTGGTAGTAGCTGCTTTCTAAGGAGTTTTTGGCCTGATTGAAATGGACTAGCGCCTCAAAGTAATCACTTTCATGATCGGTTAGCTTCAGCCCTTTTGAGAAGCGTATTATGTTTTCTGGCGTGAGATTTCGGGTGCCGTCAATAATCATCTTTAGATAATTGGGTGACTTTAGCTTAGCCATCGAAGAGAACCGGGAATAGGTGAACCCGGTTCTCTTCGTCTTTTGGTCGTTATAGTATTCCTTAAGGAATTCTCGATAGTTCTGGTAGTCAAAGACTAGATTCATTGAACAATTGCCTTGTTCTGGATCTCCGGATAATTAATGACGGCATCAGCATATTTTTGCCAGGTGAAATTGCGTGAACGGCTCATAGTATTCTCACCCACCCGCTGGAAGATCATCAGGTTAGTCAATGTCAGTGAGTCCAAATCTCCAAGGTTGACTGTGACCGTCATAGCTTGCGATACAACTGCTGGCGCGTAAGTACTGCAGTCTTTACCAGCAGGGTCCTCTATAAAACATGTGGCTGGAGGCAGGGTTGTTGGTATGACTGCGGCAGAAGGAGCGACAAATCGGTTATCATCCTTCTGAAAAAAAATCTTTGTACCATACTCCGGACTAAACATAGGAGACGCACAGTATTTGGAAATATGCTCTTCGATGGCCCGAGCATCGATCGGCAAATCAGGGACGGTTTGATTACTGCAAGTTCGCAACTCTACTGCTTCAGTACCCTGAATCAAAACCGCGGCACTGGCCTTATGATTCTCTTGGTAGATAATTGCGTGGGTGGCTTTCATTCCTCTGTTCACCCCGACGGCGGCAAAGCCTTGAATTGAAACACAAGACAGCACTGCGAAAGTAATTACCCGGTTTTTCATTTTTCGTCCCCCTGATTGTTAAGGTGATCGCTTTCACCTTAGTTTCTTCTAATACTACGGGGACTTTTTTTAACAAAAGAGTTAATTTTTAGGACCTTGTAAATCTCTTTGAACATGGAACTGACACTGAATTTCAATTTTGGACTTGGTGATTAAAATCTAGTGATTATCCTCTGGAGTCGAGCCATGTTATCTCATGGCTCAGAATCGAATCTCCTGAGCGCTAGTCTTGTGGCTTCGTAACCAACCGTTATCCGCCCATTGCTTTAAGCTCATTTTCGTTTCCTATAATAAAGAGTTTTTTTGTATTCATAACTTGCGTAAGGAAGTGATCTTGGCTGGAGATTTTCTTTATAAAGTCTTTTTGAGTTAAAACGTAGGGGTTAATTTCTCTCCCGAGTTTTTCAGATATCCCACTCAGAAGGTGCGATATTTTTCTCAACCCTATATTTCCTATAACCATTATGTCAATATCGCTCTCTGCATTCTCTTCATTGCGGGCGATAGATCCAAAGATGAAGGCTATGAGAATCTCCTGCGATTCTACCCCCTCTCCTTGAAAGGCTTTGGTTAAAAGAGGTACGGCACCAGTAGTTTTTGTGACTAGATTTTTAATTTCTTGAAAAAGGGGGTGGTGCGTGTTGGCACGATAGTAGAGTCGGTTGCCATCCCGGCGGGAGGTAACTAAGCTCATTCCAGTTAGTTTTTTGAGGTCTTGTTGAATCGTCCCAATAACTAGGTGAGACTGACGTTCAATTTCTCTCATATGCAAGGCAGGTGTAGCAAGGTATAGAATATCCCTTCCAGGGTCAGGTTCCAAAAACTTCCACCGGTGTAGCTTGGTAAGTCATCGGTTTTGTTAGATTATCATGTTATATCAAGAGTTTGGAGAAGGATGACAATCATTCCATCCTCCCGAGCCAATTAAACTGATGGAAAAAGGGACAAAAAAATTCCTGGGGTAGAGCTAGACGCATCGGGTCGTGTGCTCTCCTACGATCTTGAGATTCAGT
>JBDSKY010000269.1:0-5702 GCA_039916675.1 Bdellovibrionia bacterium | reverse complement strand
GAAGAAGGTGCTCAATCTCTCTGAGAACGACGGCACCCTATTTTTATTAAAACTTAAGTCGATGCCCTGCCTCACTCAAACTGAAGGAGCAAGCCTTTGAAAACAGACAAAACAATCTGGATACTAGAAGATGATCCAGAATCTCAATTCGTATATTCCGATATCTTAGAAGTTCGTTACAACGTCAAATTTTTTACTACACTTAAAGAGTTCGCAAAGGCCGGACCTTTGGATGGGGTTGATCTTTTGATAGCCGATTTGAAACTCCCCGATGGGCATTTCATCAGTCACCTTCATGAGAAACAGAATCGAGCCCGAGTTACTTGCGACTTCATCGTGGTCTCATCGATGGATGATTTAGATGTCCTTCGTGCATGTTTTAATGATGGAGCATCTGACTTTCTAAGCAAGCCGTTTAAAATGAATACTTTAATTGTCAAAATCGAAAACATACTAGCCAAACAACAAAAACATGGAATCTCCGTAGCACAACTCGATGGCGTGACTTTGCATCCTCATGAATCCTGCGTGCGAAGAAAAGAATATCCTTCTAGTGTATTGACTTCAAAAGAATTTGAAATCCTCACGGTTATTGTCCAAGGCGGAAAAGAGGGTGTTTCCCGGGAATTTATTTTATCCCAAATATGGAATGACTTAACCGTCAATCAAAATACCTTGGATGTCCATCTCTCCAATTTAAGAAAGAAACTTGCCTTCCTAGCGTTGGACCTAATGTTTTTACCCCATCGAGGCTACATACTAGCTGATCGGATGAGGAAAGAGATCCAGACCTAATTCGGGCCCAATCCAGGGGTGCCAATTCCCAAAGGAGAGAGGCATGTAATCGTCGCAGATCGCTTTGACGACGGCACACTTGCCAACCAAGCCTTCAGGTGTGAGATCCACAAAACGGATTTCTCGCGTTGGTTGAGATTTTAAACGAGAAATTTTGCGATCGGGCAAATTCCCCACCAACCAGCGTTGAATCAATCCAACTTTTTCAGGACAGAGGTAGTAGTTCAGATGATAAAGAGGCGTCGGTGCAGCTTCAGGCACCTCACTCAAAACTTCCTCTCCCCAGGTAAAACCCAGGCGTTGGTAGGTTTCCTGCACAGCATGCTGAGTTGCTCCCTCCAAAGTTTCATGGGCTCCGAAACCAAAAAATAGAGGATGATCTTTTTTCTTGGGAAATCCAAATACTCCCACAACCGGCCTGCTACCCTTAAACCAATAATGCCGAATATCATATATATTCGTTAGAGGAGATCCGGCAAACTCTGACGGTGTACCTAGCAATTGGGGCGGCAGATTGCCATACCAAGAAGTGAGAAGGGCGTGTCTCTCCTTCAGCTCTAAAGCTGCGGCATGACATGCTTTATTCCAATTGAGGTGCGCTGCAACCCCATTCGATTTTGCATACCTCCAATGGGTGGATTCGTTAGATTCCGGGAAAACTTCTTCACGCGAAATTTCGACCTTTTCAGTGCGACCTCCATTTTCTAGAAAAAATGAAGAACGTTCCTGCTCTGCTTTAAATAGAGACGTTCTTTCAATCAATTCAAAGTAAGCTCGAGTATAAATAGTCGGATCAAATCCTGCAGCACTTGCAGTAATCTCGACATTACTATTATGGGTGTAGGTCAGGCCCACTAGCTCCAACTTCAGAGAATCAATTTCGACCACTTCGCGAAACTCTTTGGGTTCCGAGCAACCTGGAATCGGATAAGAATTAATCATTTGAATTAAAAGCGGATGATTCATTGAACCACCGCACATTCCCGAAAAAAGTCATCTACAAGGACAATACTTTGCTCAAGCGTGGCTAAAACATCAATTGCGTTCTCTCGACTCGAAGCAAATGCGCCAATCATTTGAAAGCCTTCTAAGACGTGTTTTTCATCCGCAACAACATGCTTCGATATTGCAGTGAAATGAGAGGCGGGAATTCCGCATTTTTTTTCAATGTTTTGAAGAAACTCAGGCGCGGCCAAGACTGTAAAATATTCTAAAAGCGCCATATAAACGATAAAGAGGCTTGGATTCCTTTCAATGAGCTCATCCAAAAAAGAAATCATTTGAACGGCCGAAGACGTTATTCCCTCGGGACGGGCGATATTTGCGGTCACGCCTAACGATTTCAGATCCTCTTGAGGCCACTGGTAATGGTCCAGCTCCTCAACGTATTTATCGGCCATGAAATCAGAAATTTGATTAAGGCCCATAGCCTTTGCCCTTTTTGAGGCATGCTCGATTTTGTATGAATGCTGCTTAAAAATCCACATCAGGTTGGTTAGGTAGACTACAACATTTTTTTCTGTCAGACGTCCTTCTCTTGCTGCAATAGCAAAGGGGTTCGATTTCAACATTACCTTTGAGTAGTCTTCAATCCGTTCTTTTACTTTTTCCGAGAGCATTCATTTCTCCAAATATAAATCTTGATAAAACAAAACACCCTCCCTGCCTGAGGGACAGGGAGGGTCGCTTGATTAAACAGTCAATAGTGCAAATTTCTTTTTCATTTTGTACTCCTTTCGTTTAAGATTTTTGGATCCTAATTTTTTTGGACCATTTTGGACCCGAACAAAAATGCTTTTGGAAACAATTCGCCGGCTCTTCTTGAAGATATTGAGTGAAGTGAACTAATGCACCCCAACGCTCACTGAGATTGATTCCTGTAATGTTGAATCGAGAACGCGTCAAAACTTGGAGAGTTGCAAAGTTTGAAGGGTTGGCATCGGCCTCCGCGCGGACCACTCCGTGGAATTTTAGAATCTTTATTGCGTACGCTAATAATTTGGTATGAATGCCACTGCCTTGAAACTTTCTTAGAAAGGAAGAACTTCTAAAATTATAAGTACTCCAATCGGTCAAAGTTCCTACGATCACTCCGACAGGGTCACCTCCCTGCTTCACCAAGAAAAAATCTCCCAACTCTTCGTAGTAGCGGACCTTTGCCTCAGTGAAGTCTTCCTTGTAATAAGAGAGGAAGGGTGCTTCTTCTGAGCCCTCTTCCTGTTCTTGGAACTGTCCCTGCTCTAGATGGATTTCGTTATAATATTTCCTAATAAAGGCCAGGCCTTCTAATGCAGTCACATATTCAGCCACACAATTTTGTGTTTCAAAGGAATAAGGAAAGTACTGAGTCCAATCAATCCCAAGAACTTTAGAAGACATACTGCTGCGAAGTGCCGAACCCCGAGTGGACGTTGAAGGTGGATAGTTGTCACGTAAAATTTCGCTCTGCATGCTGTCTCCTGTTGACGCAGGTCTTCCATGAGCGCCTATCCGTATCAACTTAAGATTTACTGAATAGATCGGGTCATTAGATCCGGGAAGACCTTAAGATCCTTTAGAGAAACTTAAGTTGCACAACCTCTTGATTATTCTATAGTGCCCTGCGAGATGAAATATTTTAAATTAACTTTAATGATTATATCCAAAACCCAATGAGCACGACGCAAATTGACCCAATTCCATCTCTTGCTCTGGAAGCTATCTCTCACCTCAGCATGGAGTTGCACCAAACCAAAATGAAGGTTGCAGAAAAAGAAAAACTCATTCACCAAATGCAACTTGACCTCGAGGCCGCGAAAAAACAATCTAGAGTGTTTGAACAATCTCTCTCTCAAATCGCTCCTCTCGCTGCTTTAGGAGAGCACTCATGTCACATCAGCCATGAAATTAAAGGTCCTCTAACTTCAATTCGCCTTCTATCTGAACTTTCTTTAAAACTCCTCAGAAGTGTCCCTACTCAGGTAAATCAAGTTTCCGAAAACTCAAATTCCATCTTGAAAAGCTTAATAAGAATCGAACAAATCATAGCGGGCCTGGAATCATTTTACGGCTCCCTAAGCGAAACCAATTTTGAACTGACCAATCCAGCAGAGATACTCTGGGAAGCAGCAAGCCTCTGTGGCCCCAAGTTAAAACAGCACGGTATTCAGCTCACGATAGACGATTCGACGCAAGGACCACCCATCTTGTGTTCCCGCATCCAAATTTCTCAGGTCCTCATCAACCTCTTAAACAACGCTTGCGACTCAATCGAACTACAAGACAAAAAGTGGATACAGATTGCTCTAAGGAATCTTCCAGGGTTCACTCAAATTGAAGTCAAGGACAGCGGAGTCCGGCTATCACCGGAGTTAAGGAGTAAAGTTTTTGAAGCCGCATTTACCACTAAGGAAAAAGGACGAGGCTCTGGAATTGGACTCTACCTTTCTAAAAAGATTATAGAGCACCATCAGGGCACAATTGAAGTTGACGAACATTCAGAATTTTGTGCATTTCAGATTTCATTGCCTAAGACCAACAAAATAGTGACTTACGCTGGTAAGTGACTACCTTCCGACTCTCTTGCTAAGCTAATCAAATAGATACTTTGCGAAGCCGCAAGGCATTTCCAATTACAGATACAGAGCTGAGACTCATGGCCGCGCTTGCAATCATTGGACTTAAAAGCACTCCAAGGAAAGGATAAAGGATGCCGGCGGCAATCGGCACACCTAGTACGTTATAAGCAAAGGCAAAGAACAGATTCTGGCGGATATTCCTGAGAGTAGCTTGACTTAAATTTATGGCTTTCACAATTCCACGCAAATCACCTTGAATCAAAGTCACCCCAGCACTCTGCATCGCAATATCAGCTCCAGCTCCCATTGCGATTCCTACGTCAGCAAGTGCAAGTGCCGGCGCATCATTCACTCCATCGCCTGCCATTGCAACTTTTCTCCCTTGAGCTTGAAGCTTCTTAACGATTTGGCCTTTTTGATCAGGCAGAACATTAGCGAAGACTTCTTCAATTCCTAGCTTATTTGCAACAACCTGAGCAGTACCATGATGGTCTCCGCTCACCATCACGAGTTTCAAACCTTTTGCTTTGAGCATCTGAATTGCCTCTGGAGTGGTGGCTTTGATAGGATCAGCTATACCCATGAGAGCGGCGATTTTTCCATTGATAGACAAATAAAGAACAGTTTGACCCTCGGATCGCAAGCGTTGCCCGTCTTGTGTTTCTCTATTCAGACTCACTTGTTTAGACTCAAGAAGTTTTTGATTTCCTAACATCACTTCTGTGTTTTCTATTCTTGCGATCACTCCCATTCCTGTGATGGATTGAAAGTCCTTGGCATCTGGAATATTCAAGATCCCCTTCTCACGAGCTGCCTGTAAGATAGAAGCAGCCAAGGGATGTTCACTCCCCTTCTCCAGTGAGGCAGCTAATCTAAGTACTTCGTTTTCTTGGAATCCTGGCGAAACATTAAGACTCACCAGCTTGGGCTTTCCTTCTGTCAGAGTTCCAGTCTTATCTAAAATGAGAGTATCTACTTTCTCTAAAATCTCCAGAGCCTCAGCATTCCTAACCAAGACTCCAATTTGGGCGCCTCTACCGGTGGCCACCATGACTGACATAGGAGTCGCAAGACCCAACGCACAGGGACAGGCTATAATCAGAACTGCAACTGCATTTACAATAGAATTAGTCATCGCGGGTTGAGGACCAAGAAGTGCCCATACAATAGCCGTGATGACCGCAGATACAATCACAGCGGGGACAAAATAACTTGAGACTTGGTCTGCAAGTCTTTGAATAGGTGCTCTACTTCTCTGCGCTTCGTTCACCATCTTGACGATTTGGGCAAGCAAGGTCTCTTTCCCTATGCTTTGAGCTTCCATGACAAAGGATCCAGTTTGATTTGTTG
>JBDSKY010000268.1:0-2978 GCA_039916675.1 Bdellovibrionia bacterium | reverse complement strand
TCAAGTGGGATCTTTTCTCCGGTATGGCTAAGCGAATGACATCTAAATTTAAAAAAGTAATCCTGTTCCTCACATTTAGCATTGTAAATCAAGCGAGCAAATCCCATCCATTGGGATAGGATTTGTTTCTGGTAGCTTGTTGGCCAAGCTCGCATTTTGATCCCACACATTGACATATTTCTAGCGTTTACCAATGAGGAAATGCTAAGTCAAGCCTATGAATGAACGAAATAGTCCTGCTGCAATAAAAAAGAGGACATTATCCGATATTAGACACGGTAGACATTGTGTTTTTAAAAACTTTGCTCATCTAGTCTTCGTAACTAAATACAGAAGAGATGTGATTACAGATCCAATACTAAGAAGAATGGAAGAATTGCTAAGGGAAACTTGTAGTCAAATGGATTGCGAGTTAATCGAGTTTAATGGTGAACATGACCATGTACATATGATGGTATCGATCCATCCAAAAATTGCCGTTTCTAATCTCGTCGGAAAACTTAAAGGGAAGACTGCTTATTTTATAAAGCAGGAATTTACCAAAGATATTAAAAAGAAATTATGGGGTGATCATTTCTGGAGCCCTTCCTATTGCGTCGTATCATGTGATGGAGCACCCCTTGAAATAATAAAACAGTACATCGAAAACCAAAGAAGACCGCAAGCCTAACGGCTTGGGCGCCCTTGACTCCCCTCTAAAGAAGGGAGATTGCGGGCGCCATTGGTTCAAACCACCTAAATAAAGTTTTACCAGCAGTATAAGCAAATGGACGCCCTAGCTTGCCTTCGCGAGGTCCCGGTGCCTGACCGATTAAAAAAATCGGTGTAGCAATTACAGCTCCATGAACCGGAGGACCAACCATCTTAGGACACATTCAGCAACTAGCGATCGCCTGGTGTATTAAACTAAGACCTTGCGATGATGTGGGAGGGAAATCCATGTGAAGTGACTTAGCACAAAATACGTCAAATTGGTATAAGTCTCCTATGCTACGACAGTCGTCGGTTTCAGATCTTATTAACGTTAGAATCTCACGCGAAAAAGCTTACATTATAATTACCATGCGTCGCTATCCTCGTTTTGTAAATCGACAGCTTCGAGACGAATATCTTTCCTGCATGTCTCCGGACTGGAAACTATTCGAGAGCTGGCTTTCAGCAAAAAGAAGATATAAAAGCCACAATGGTGCCTTTGGAAAAGTGCAGTTTGAACTGCGTTTGGACGTGAACGAAGAGGGACTAGAAAACTTAGCTAGAATAAGCCATATGGCAAAAGACCGAGAAGTCTACCTTGTTTGCCAGTGCCAAACTGGAAGTCAATGTCACCGAGAATTTCTATTAATCCTGGCTCGACGACTGTTCAAAGCAAAAGCAGAAAAACCAAAAAATCTCTACCCGACGTTTGAGAAGCGAATTCCAGATTTCAGAAAGCGGATAAAGAAGTCACAGATTGTTTATTAATTTTCCGTCTCCATTTTCACGGGCTTCGGTTGTGCGGCCCGAGATTGTACAAGTTCCGTGCGAGTCCGAGTGAATATGCTCTTTAAACTTCGAGGATCCTGGATCATTCGTTTTGAATTCATTGTATATGATACCGCGAGCAACAAAAGAGAGGTTAGAAATGGCAAAGCAAATCCCATATATTCGTACTTTGCGCAAATAACAGATGATAATGCCGAACCCGTTGAAAAGAAAAGAAGAGTTCCCAAACGAATTCTATTAACCAGAACTTGACGATACTTTTCTTTAGAAAAGCGTCTCAAATATTTGACTCTGATTAGTGCTACACCAAAGTCCGTCAGTGTACCTGTTAAGTGGGTAGTACGAATTTGACCTCTCGTTGCGCTGACCATGGACGCATTTTGAAGGCCACAGGCAGCACACAAGAGTGAGACCAAAATGACATCGCGACCTCGCTCAAAGGGTTCGCCAAATGCACCGAACAAGCCATAATAGCCTAAAATCAAAGCAGTCCCCAGTAAAACAGAAATAATTACTAGAGCAGTTAAATACTTAGGAGGTTTGTGCAAGAGCTGTCGCCGATCAATCAGCAGAGCAGAAACGACAGCGCCCGCTAAAAAGGAAAACGGAACAGACAAAAGCTCTATCGCAGCGAGAATCTCACCTAATCCGAGCTGAATGCCAATCTGGGTACCGATTCCGGTGACATGGGAGACGAAACTATGACAAGCAAGGAATCCTCCGGCATTGATTGCCCCTGCCTGAAAGGCAAAACCGAACCAACAAAAGACATGCTTTCTATTTCTAAAAGAGTTCTCATTGAACTGTATCATAGTGGCTTTCTTAAAAGTTCGTGTTGATCTAACAGTGAATGGGAAAAAAACCAATTACTATTATTCCTTATATGGACCACTATAATTTTCTGAGCTGAATGAAGGGCACTAACGCAGATCTGATTCTCTTCCTCAAGATGTCGTTTAAATCGTTCATCATTCATTTTTTTTAAGTATTCCAAATTTCATTTTATATTATCTAAATTCTTTTTTAAATTCTCCAGGCTACGAAACTTAAATTCTATCGCAGAAAATCGCTTGTGTCTTCTAGGCAATTATTACCGGTGTGTTCGAAATCCAAATTCTGGGTGTTATGCCAGAAAATGCTTTAGAAATTAGATGGATACAGCCATTGTTTAATTAAATTGAGCATTTTCAGCATCAAGGCTTAGATTACTCTATGAGGCAACTGAGTTTGATAGGGACACAGGAAGCGACTGAACAGTAGTGGGAGTTACGGCGACTTGGTCTGCCTTTACAAATTTGCGTATAAATTCGGCCGCATTCCTTAGTGAACTCCCTTTATTTTCAAACGGATCTAACGCCCATAGCACGCGAAGTACCTTTGAAGTCGCCATTTTAGATATTTACTGCACTTTCAGTACCTCTGCTCTCAGCCTTCATTTTTACTGCATTGAACTTGCAAGCTCATTACGTCAAGATGAGGTATCTTGCTCTCGCTAC
>JBDSKY010000267.1:0-2974 GCA_039916675.1 Bdellovibrionia bacterium | reverse complement strand
GGAGAAAATAGATAAGGATCTAGGGATTGAGCGAAAGGACTGAAATGCTCGTAATCCCAACATTACGCAAGTACTGCGAATTCTTGCTCCTTCATTCGGAAGTAGGATAGCTGGGGCCATACCTGTTGGATTCGGAACTAGTTCAGTCCGTGATGGTAGAAGGATTAGTTCAGAGTTTGAATGGGGCTCCTGAGGAGAAGCGGAGACCGGATTGGCTACCTCACCATTAAGTTTTTTTTTAAACTACTATTAAGGTCTCTAAGTCTGTGTATTTCTTTTTTTGCAGAACGTAATGCAGTTGCTCTTTGAACAGCTTTATTCTTCCAAGCATCCCTCTGAAGTTCAACTCGCCTCTTCCGTGTCATAAATAGGCACCTCCCTTCATAGAACAAAGAGCATGCAAACTATGTGTAACTCACCGTTCAACCTATTAATTCTGCTAAAAATAAGCTTTTCATGGCAGCTTGAAAAACCGGAAACTAGAAATTTGTTGCCGATCGCGAAATTTCAACACCCTAGTTTAGCACCCCTGTTGGCGAACTTCACGAGTTTGGAGTTCTTTTGAGTACGGTCCTTTGCACTCTATATGGGGTTCCCCATTATTATCTTGGCCCCAGCTTACCGGCGAAGGAGCTCGCCTATGTGGCTGCAACGCTAAAACTCAATGTGGTAATACTTGGCACTACAGCAATTCCAGAATCTTTATTGGCTGAACCCCTAAAAAAGTATTTTCAGCAACTCGATCAGGCCCTGCATTTTCCATGTGAAATCTGGATCGGTGGAGACGGCGTATGGGATTACTCTAGCTTAGAGTTTAAACATTCTATCAGATTCTTTTCGACACTAGATCAATTAGATCGAACTCTACGGGATCTAGCGTTGCTTTAGCTAGATCTAAACGTTTTATTGCCCTAAACGCTATTTGACCTTACTAGTCCCGCCCTCTTCCCCTCTTAGTGCAAGCATTATTGGGTGACGTTTTGTTCAACCTTTACGCATGTCGTTGCTGCTAAGCAATATATAGACGGAAAATGAGAAAAGCCTGCGTTTGTGATTGCAAGGAAACAGGATCATTTTTGGAAGATCACGGAGAAGGTTTTTGAGGAGGAGTTGTAGTTTGGGATTCGATTCTATGGGAGCCTCTATTTGGAATTTGGGACCTCAAACTTTTCGTATCCAGGCTAGATATTCAGAAGGTTCGACAATCACAGTGCCCTGGCGAATATGCTTTGGGTAATCTTTCATGTTTCCTGTAATCAAGGTAGCCCCTTGTTGGTAAGAAAAAGACAAAAAAATTAGATCATCTGGATCTGGGCCAGAGACTGGCCAAAGAGGGGGATCATGATCTACCCAGATCGATTGGGCCAGAACAAAGTCAAACCAAAGCGGGGGAAATCGCCATTTCTTGAACTTCGGTCGAGCGAAGACCTGCTTGTATTCCTCCACAATCCCAGGACAAGTCAGCAAAGTCATCTCTCTCAATATGATTTTTTTTAAAATCTCCGCTGGAACAGATGATTCTTTAATTGCAGCCGAGATAAGAACGTTGGTGTCCAAAACAACGCTCCGAGACATCATTTTTTTCGAATCTTTCGTCTGGCTTGCTTAACTTCTTGGTTGATTTCCTCAAGAGAGAGTTGATCGAGCCCCACTTCTCGGGCTAACGCCCATGTTTTCTTCAGACTTTGCAGCGCCATCCACTTCTCAGTTTCCGCTTGAAGAAAAGGCAAAGATTCTTGTGTAACCGGTATAAGAACACCCACCGGCCCTTTTCGATTGGTTAGCAAAATGGGTTCTTGGCTTGAGATGGCTTTCTCGCCTTGTTGTTGCAGCTCTCTGAGTGCTTTGGCTCGCATTTTTTCAGTGTAAACGTATCGTTTACTTTTGTCAACATAATGTCAACAATTAGATTAAATAATTTAGCGATAACCGTCCTCAGGTGGCCTAAAAACAGTAAATACCATTCACCTTTTTAGGCCAACTTTAAACTAAGCTTTTCGAAAGATCGGCAAGGTATAGAAATATAATCGAGGTTTTCATAAAAGTGAAATACTTCGACCATCAAACCTCAATGCATCGTTTGCCCTGGATACATACCACCACCGTACATACCACCACCATACATACCGCCGCCCATCATGCCGCCGCCATACATGCCGCCACCCATCATACCGCCGCCAAAATTAGCGTTTCCTGAAGAAGTCCCCGACCGTGCACTCGCGGATCCCGTCGAAGTTAAGGAAGACTTTAATTTGTTATAAGCAAGCTCACACCGCATTCTATCGGCCTGACTTGGAGGAAGCGGCCCCGTTTTGTTGCTAGAACACATCGCGTCAATATTCGTATGAAGTCCCTGAATACTCTGCGTATGTGTGTGGTTATCTCCAACAATTTCTCCCATCTGTTTCATGAGTTCCATGTGCCGTTCCAAACATTTATCTACGCCCAATACTGTTCCACAGTTCGCCATACTTAATTCATTGGCATGCCGCTGAGACATAGAGAGACTACTCGTTAGAGCCTGACCACTATTCCCATTCTGTTGACAATTCGCCATCATATTCTGAAGCATATATTTATCGCTTTGAAGCTTGGATAATTGCCGATTAGCTTCTCTTTGGCTTTCCTCACTATTGCGCACAGCCTCTGACATCGCTCCATCATTCATATCCGGCATTGGCGGAGCAGAGAATTGGCCTACATAGGTGAGAGCATTAGTCGGAGGCATAGCAAGACCATCCTGATCGAATTCTAATTTCTCTCCACGAATGGGGGGAATAGTAATCCCCATTTGCTGTAAACGATGGTTGATGTTGTTAACCTGAGGACTAAGCATAGCTGCAACATTCCGGGCGTTTTTCTCAGTGGATTGATTGCCTGCCAGAATGTAGTTTTTCCTCATACTATCTAGATTTTTTCGATCTACCTTAATATTTCTAGACGCATTTTGCATTTGAGCAATACAACCATTTAA
>JBDSKY010000266.1:0-3170 GCA_039916675.1 Bdellovibrionia bacterium | reverse complement strand
CAGTGACACCAGTGACACCAGTGACACCAGTGACACCAGTGACTAACTGAGGATTTTCGGCTGAGTCAAACAAGTTTTCAAAAAGCAAATCCCCCGATTGTCCGACTCTAAAATACATATAGGTTTGAATTGGAACTTTGTGGTGTGGAAAATTCACGGTAAGAATGGCCATGAAGTTGTCCGACGTAAGAGAGAAATTAAATTTTCTGTATTGAAGAGAAATATCGTTGATAATTTGTTCGTCAAATTCTGAGAATCTAAAATAATCAGATGGCCCGTCTGTATGAAAACTGTCCGGATAAGCAGCATAAACAATGCATCTCCATATTTTGCCATGCCTTAGGTCTTCGAATTGCGGAATGCGAGCATACTGGAAGCGTTCCCTTCTTTCTCTAACAATTGGGTCTTGGTCGGGAATACCCGCGAAAGAGACTGCACTTAATAGCAAAACAAATACAGATAATTTTTTTAAATTTTGCAACTCCATGCTGAGCAATTAAGTCAAAAACTCAGGTGAGTCAACACTCCACTGAAACACCCTTCCGGCGAGAACTTAAATGCCTAAAACAGATAAGTACTTGAACACGCAGAAACTCTGAGCAAAACCTGTGACGAGATTGATACCGATAGCAATATCTAGAAACGTGTTGGCTAGTGACTTAAAGAACTGAGCTTCCTGAGTATTGCCGGTGCTGTAAGAACATACTGAGTGCCAAAAGTGCCAGAAGCCTGACCTTTCGATTGCCACCGTTTAAATTGATCTACAATATTTATTGAGAAAATCTAAAAACTAGATCAAATGAAACAAGAAGTTACCCCATAATGTTGCACTTCACCCCTGAATCCGGGGACTCAGACTCTTAAGTGTATGTGCTTAATGGAAAAAAAAGCGTGACCCACCATTAAGTGAGGAGAACCCGGAGAAGCACATAATTGGGAAAAAGAGTTGGTGCTCGCGGAGGGACTTGAACCCCCACGCCTCTCGGCACTGGCTTCTAAGGCCAGCGTGTCTGCCATTTCAAAGGGTCACAGAAGGAAATCGTCGCCCTCTAAGAAAGTTCTTGAATCGACCCATTAGCTCTGTACTTAGCGGGAGATACAAACCGGGCTATTGAGTCAGTGGGCTATCTTATTTACTTGATATTATTAGTGAATTATTAACTGATATTGCATATATCTGAGAATTGGTAAAATCTGAGAAGTGAGAACTTTACAAAAGTACGCTGCAAGACCGCTTTTAGAGAGATGGAATTAGAAAAAGGGAACCGACTCTTTAGCAGGATTGAGCAACTTTCATGGGGCTGCTTTTTAGCCCTGATCACAATCTTATCCTTTTAAAAGGCCGATTACACCTGTCCAGACCGGTAGCCATCGTTCAGTTGCCTGAAGCCAGGCGCACTGAATACGAGGAGGCTACCGGAGTGTTGACGTTGTAGACAGGTGCAACGTTTCTGAGTATTTTCAATGTGAATAAATAATAAACTCATTTTAAATAACCTATTCCCTTCTTGGTCCAAGTCTTGTATTAAACCTGCTCGCGCAGTAATGCGCCGTTCGATAATGTCCGGCGGCCTTAGGCCTTGAGGTGCTTTTGTGGTTAGTATTAGAATCAGTTCCTTTTATTCAGGTGCTCTATCCATTTTAGCTTCAATTTTAACTGTGAACTCATATGCTGCGCCAAGGACCTTTCAGCTCATAGAGGACGCCACAGACGGTTTGGGTGTGTACTACTGCTTTTACGAAGTAATGGCATGTGGACGTCCTGTAGACATTGAAAGACGACTTGTTACCAATATAGGCGATTTTGACAATCAGCTCTACACTGCCATTAAAAAAGATTTAGTTCTTGTACGTGAGGGGGGAAACTCTCCTAAGTTTCCTTTCAGAGTCTATAAAGCTTGTGTTGGTGATTGTTTATTACCAATGGCCTACCAGAGCGATGAGCATAAAGCAGAGACGGAAAGGGCCGAAATAGCAGAGCGGACCCGGGTAGCCCTAGAGGAGATAGAAAGACAAATAGCTCTCGAAGAGCGGGCGTTAGAAGCGCTAAACAGCGAGAGTATTTGAGAATCATATGTTTAAATCTAAAAAGCTGTTAGCACTAGTCATACTATCCAGTATTGCTCAAGGACTTCCTCTCCTCGGCCCCAATGCCTTTGCTACAAACATCTTGGGGCAACCTGACTTCATGAATCCAATTCCACCTCCTGCCCAACCTACTTTCGAAACATCCTGGGGTAACAATCCTTCTGGTATAGCGCAACAACCCAGTGCTAATTCTGGCTCTAGCCATACTGGCCATGATTCTAATGGCGTAGGCCAACCCTACCAGGCTCCTCTTATGAGCCAACCAACTTTCGGGGGTCAATCCAATTCCAATAACGCCGCACTACCAAACAATGTACCTACGCCTTATGAAGCTCCAAAATTTCTAACACTACCAGCTGCTCCCAATCTTTTTGCTCCACAGAACCCTGTGCCACAGGCAGTGGACATGCAAGGTATGGCATTCGAATTGCTTTGGGCCGCGCAAACATTTGATAATTTTTACGGCATCACTCAAGTAAATAAAATTAATAGTCTAGCCTCATGTCAAAATTCACTTCTTGATCAAAATCAGCTTAACGCTAGGTATGACCAATTAAGAAATTCCTCTGACGTTGATAACTTAATCAATGATCTTGAAGCTCTTGCTACAGAGCTGAATTCTAGATCTAGACAACTCGATTCAATAAATCATGAAACGCTCAAAACTTTCAATGACAACCAGAAATCACCTCATCAACAGATCCGGGGACTGAACCAGGCAGGGTTTGACAAGTATTATAAAAGCTTCTCTGAAGTATCTAAGTATTTTGTTGAAACTTGGGGGTGGACAAAAACCAGCATTAACCAACTTAAAGATAGAAAAAAACACATTGGCCTCAGTGAAAGAGAACAAAGAATACAAGACGCCGTTGATAGGGCGACCGCTGATGCACGGAACAGATTAGAGCAAGCAAGACAGGCAACGAGCAACAGACGGGCAGAAATTCGGGAACTTCAAAGGATAAGAGCAAATGTGAACTCATCCCAGATCCAACAGGTGCACGTAGAGCGTATTGCTTCTGAAGTGAATGAGGCCTTACCCCGAATGACTGCTCATATGGAACAATCAGCGGGCGACTACA
>JBDSKY010000265.1:0-4255 GCA_039916675.1 Bdellovibrionia bacterium | reverse complement strand
GTGGCAAGTAGGAGATCAATTTGATGGCGGCTGACCTTCTGGATTGCCGCCGCTAAATTATCGATTGTGATAAACTCAATATACTTAATGTCTAGAAAATCTTTGGGCATTACCGCTGCCGATTGGGAGTCCCGATAGATCCCCACTTTGAATTCAGCCTGAGGCTTACCTGAATACCCAAAAGCAAACCCTAGAACTACGATAAATGGAAAAATGAAATTCCATCCCAGAGTTCCGGTGTCACGATAAAATTCTTTGTTTCGCGCTACTAAAAGTGAAAAAAACTCTTTCATATCAGAATCCTTTTACCTGCTTAGCTTGCCTTGTTGGGTTAACTCAAGAAATAGATCTTCTAGGTTGCGAGATCTAACTTGAATGTGCTCCAGGGAAACTTTTTGGTTCATCAAATCCTGCAGCGTGAGATTTACCTGCGTAGTTTGAATCTCAATACAGTCTTCTCGGTCATAATGTTTACCGGAGACGAATTTCAAAGTTTGATCGGCTGGAGCGGGGATGTCTTTCAAAGGTATTAAAATCGAAAGACCTTGAAAGTATTCCTTTAGCAGATGATTAGGTGCTCCCTGGGCTATAACTTTGCCACGATTCATAATCGCGATCTCGTCGCAAAGTTCGTAGGCTTCATCCATATAGTGAGTCGTCAATACAATAGTTTTTCGCTTCTTTTTGATTGATTTGATTAAACTCCAAAAATCCCGTCTCGCTTGAGGATCCAAGCCGGTGGTGGGCTCATCTAGAAAGATAAGATCAGGATCATTTACCAAGCTAAGTGCGAGGAGAAGTCTTTGCCGTTGGCCTCCTGAGAGTTTTCCTGCATCGCATTTTAATAAATCCCGGAGATGACACCATTCAATCAGTTCATCCAATTTGGCCGTTTGCTTATAAAAACTGGAGAATAAGGCCAGTACTTCGCCTACTCTTAATCGATCAGGAAGGGCGGTTGACTGAAACTGGATGCCAATTCTTTCCTGAAAATGCTTGCGCCCCTTTGGAGTGAGCTGTTTACCGCGGTAATGAATTTCCCCCGATGTGGGTAGATTAATTCCTTCTATTATTTCAATGGTAGTGGTTTTTCCGGCCCCATTGGGTCCGAGGAGGCCAAAACAGATTCCTTCACGAATCGTAAGATCTAAGCCATCAATTGCGGTGAAATCGCCAAATTTTTTATAGAGGTTCTTGACCTCAAGGATCGATTGGTTCACCTCCAAGATTATCTCAAGATATCAGAATATAGCCAATTCAAAGTAAACTTGAGTTCATTTTTATTCTGTGACAGAATAAAAACCTCAATGTGGAATCGAATCTTAAGGGGAGAGATCTTCAACGCTCCTGGTTATGTCGTTGCTTTGCTAGGTTTCCTAATAGTGCTTCAACTTCGAGCATTATTTCAACAATTTGAGTCCGGTTTCAGGCCTTTTGCGCATGATCCGGTGAGAGTCGCTTTCTCCTGGGACATGTTTGCTACCCGAACTGAGCGATGCCTGATGGAGTGGGACCCGCCATTGGAGTCCACTCCAATTGGTACCTTGAGCGGTTTAAAGCAACTGTCACTGCCATTTGAGTGGGATCTAATTTACGATTCGTTGGAACAATATCAGTATGTCGGCCAAATGGGTTGTGCCTTCGAATCTAAAGCATCTAATAAAATTCGGGTCAGAATTCAGTGTTTCGCACCTGAGGGAGAAAAGATCTACCGTGAATTCTATTGCTCATAAGTTCGGAATTAAGGAGAGTTTTAAAAACTGGTTACAGGACACGGATTCGAGTTACGCTGTAACCCGCTTCAGGAAGGTATTTGCTGCCATATGGTTGACGTACGACCTGATTGATCTAACACTAGGGGGCTCTCAAGCGCCTTTCTGGTTTTATGCGGATCGAACAGTGACTCATCAGATTGTGGCGTGTCAGGTAGGGCTTATTCTCTGTGAATTGAGCTTATTATTCGATTTTAAGCCGAGGAGGGCTTTGGTCTTAGCGTTTCTCTTGCGCGGTTTTGAAGCCTACCTTTTTCCCCTCAATGATTATATTTATTACTGTGTAACTGCCCTTTTGCTTGCGCATTTTGATTCATCGTTTTTAGGCAAAAAGGGGCAAGGGCAGGTTTGGGTCAGAGACTTGATGGTGTGGGAGACTGCATGGATTTATTTCAGTACGGCATTTCTGAAGTTAAATCCGTCTTGGCTAACAGGGGGGGATTTGTATTCACGCCAAATGTTTCAAATATCTTCCCATAATTGGCCTTATCCGAGTTTCTATAAAAATCTTGTCAGTGGATTGCCGATGAATGCAATCCTAGCGTGGATGGCGGTAGCGGGTGAGTTTTCTCTGGCTTTAGTTTTAGGGTATTGGTGTCTGGCCGGTAAACGAAAACACAGGGTATCTTTAGTTGCCGGTGCCCTAGTTATTTCAATCCATGGATTCGCCGCTATTATGATGAATGTTTGGTTCTTTAGTGCCAGCATGATGGCGCAGGTACTATTCCTAACCTCTGGAAAAATTAGCGATGAGAATCAGTCTAAACGCTAAACCGGAGTGGACTATTGTAGTCCCATGATGGGGCGAAACGGCATTTGATCCAAAAACTGGGCATATACAATTCCCACACTCAACCCATAAGCGATGTGTCCCACAATATGAGCTACGACTACCGCAAATCCTACCTTTTTGAACTCTGGCACAGGATGATATACCGCAACCCTGACTTCGAGCGCTAGGCCTACAATTATGCCGTGTACAAACCCTAGGAAGGTAGAAACGATAGTGATCGAACCGACGGTTGTGATGGGCAAAATTCCTAAAAGTTTAGCGTATAGGAAAGCGAAAAACAGCCCAACAGAGTAATGAATAATTAAGCCGGGTATGAGAGATCCTTTTATAGATCGCGTGTAGAGGCTACCGATTGCACGCACCATGTCAGCATTAGCTAATTTTAAAGTATGAAGTACTGACATAACTGCCAGCATCGTTGAAGTGCCCACAAATCCGGCCAGTGCAATAATTGAAAGGTTCATAAACAGAAATACTAATGCTGTTTTTAGACCATATCAAGCTCTTTGCTTCATTTTTAAGGCAAGCGGGAAGCAGAGTGTGAAAGTGCTTCCTTTATTAACTTCGCTTTTTACAGTTACAAACCCTCCATGCGCCTCGGCAACGGCTTTTACTATTGTAAGACCGAGACCCGTTCCTTTTATTCCAGCGGTCCTTGGAGACCGGTAATACTTTTCAAAGATGCTTTCCTGCTCCTCCGGAGAAATGCCCTTGCCTGTGTCCTTTACTGAAATCAAAAGAAAATCCCGATCTTCTGAAGCATTCCATTCTGCCTTAAGTATTATGCTTCCGCCGGGTTGAGTGTAATTAACGGAGTTTTGCAAAAGATTAAAGACCGCTCGCTGAACCAAATTTGGGTCCACTGAGATTTGTTGGGGTAGATCCTTGGGTATTTCCATATAGAAATGGATCCCTTTTTCCTGAGCCTCCTTCTCTAATTCTGCTTGAGCTTCTCTTAGGATCAAATGAATATCAGAGGGGGCGATTTTCGGAGTCAATCTTCCAGCTTCCAATTGAGTGACGGAAAGAAAGTCCTCGACTAAGTGAAAGAGCTTTCTGCTGCTGCCATGAATCAAGTCAATGAACCTTTTGGTGTTCTCATCAAATTGTTGGCATTTTTTGACGAGCATTTCTGAGCAACTCATAATCACAGTGAGCGGAGATTTGAGGTCATGGGTGGCCATGGCAAAAAAATCCTCTTTCTGCCTTTCCAGCGCTTTCTTCTCGGTAATGTCGACAACGGTCCCTATAAGAGCGGGTTTTCCTTTATATTCGGTCAAAGCAGAAATTCCATCGACTTCAATAAGCTTGCCGTCTTTTCTTTGAAGATGGATTTCGCGACGTTGGCTTTGTTTGTCGGAGAGCATGCCCTCCGCTGCCATGATTAGAATCGGCCTCTCGCCAGGAGCTACAACATCGATCCAGTTTTCGAGATTTAACAACTCCTCTACCGAGTATCCTAATATCTCGGCAAGGTATTTATTTGCGAATACGTAGTGCCAGTCCTGAACCAAGAAAATTCCAACCAGTGCGTCATCGGCTAAGCTCCTAAATTTGGTTTCTGATTCTCTGAGGGCTGCGTTAGTTTTTATATATTCGGTAATGTCCTCACCTGCGCATAGGACAATTATCTTCTTTGTATCGGGACTGTAGAACGTAGTGTTACGCCACTCGATTATTCTCTTTTCAC
>JBDSKY010000264.1:0-2781 GCA_039916675.1 Bdellovibrionia bacterium | reverse complement strand
ACAATCACCGCCTTCAATTCGTCGTGCGAAGGAGCTGTGCCCTTAGATACGATCAAAGCCAAAGGCCTTTCCCCCCATTTTTCATCTGACCCCCTCCTATGATTACAAATTTCTCTACCGATTTTAATGCAGGTGCGATTTTTTCAAATAACGGTAGCAGAGTTGCGTCTACAAAAATAATTCGATCTCCTGCATGATTGACCGTGTAGGCAACTTGTTCAGGGGATAATCGAATATTCAAAGTGTGAATGATGGCACCCAAGCATGGAATTGCATAATAGAGTTCCAGATGCTCGTGGGTGTTCCATGCAAAAGTTCCAATGCGATCCCCATCTTCGACGCCAAGTCGCTTCAAGGCATTAGCTACTTGACACACGCTTTTATATAAGTCTCTGTAAGAATAATGATGGTCTTTTCCTGATGCCGTTCTAGTGGTTACTCCCCGCGTCGAAGGGTGTTTTCGCGCGTGCATCAGGATATTAGTAATCGTAAGCGGATAGTCCATCATCTGACCCAGGACCGGTGCGTTTTTGTTTTTTGAGATAGGAGTCATGCTTGTTGCGGGGCTTGTCATCAGAAACGAATAACGCATATTGTGAGGAGCTAGCAACTAGAAGTTAAATAAAGTAAAAAACCGTGTGATTGCACAATTGCAGCATCTCTTAGCTTTTATAGGTGTTTGCCACGCGCGATGAGTATCTAAAGTATTGGAACCAAACAACGTAATAGATAATTTGAATTATACTATTCATATTGAAGTACTGGAGAGCTTGCTTTTGATGAACAAAAATAGAGACGGCTGTTAGGATTAACGTAAAAAAAACAAAACCTATGCTACTTAGAAGGAAAATCTTAGTGAGCTTAACTGCATCCTCACGGATCATATGCAGGCTAAAAACGATAAAACATGCGAAAATAATCATTCCTAGATTTGCGAGTGCATATAGCAAAAATGGAAAATCAACTATCTGATATAAAAATATCGCTTTGCAATCCTTAAAAAGGTGATGTGCTTGAAAGAAAGCTCTTCCAAGGATAGAGAAGCAGAAAAATGCTAACCAACCATCGGCTCCTTTGAGCACATCAGGGTCGATGGATTCACTTAAATTAGGAAACTTGTTCATTGCGTGAATCGACTTGTACACTTTTCTATAAAGTTTGCAAGTTTGGGTATTATGCAGTGTCAGCCTAAGCTTCTTTTAAACCTCAGTCGACACACCCAAACACCAACTCAATTAACCTTTAGATCCCACCATTTTCCGCCATCTTATTTTATGGTGGAACAATTCACGTTGAAACAAGGCAAATCCTAAATTAGCACAGATGCCGAATTTTAATCGTTTTGCGGCTTCCCAAATCAGCTCTTGTGCAAAAATCCTGGCCTTCTAATCCACGGCATTTACAAAGTCTCGGACATCGAGCGACATAAAATAAAGTTTGAGGATAAAAATGTTTTGCTCATGGATAAAGCAGATTTAAAATATAAATATAAGGGGAAGGCCACCCGTCCAGAATTCTTGAATGAACACATAATAATAGAGCCCTCCGAAGTGAAGCGTGTGATAGCGGATACGCTTGGATTAGAATAGGTATCGGTCCCCCTGTGGTATCAGGTAAAAATTCAATGGTTTAACGCTATTGACATCGATAGTAAGAGTGTTAAACTCAAGAAATGACTGTCAAAATTTCCTCTAAATACCAGGTAGTGATTCCAGAAGAGGCACGAAAATCTCTCGATCTAAGGCCAGGAACTTCAGTAGATGTTATCGTAAAGGGTGGAATAGCATTTCTTGTTCCCGTGAAACCACTCTCTGAAATTAGAAAAAATCTAAAAGGAAAGCTCTCCTCTACTGACGTAAAAAGCCTCAGGGAAAAGAACCGATGATTGTCGATAGTTCGGTATGGATTGAAATTTTCAGCGAAGGGCCTTTGGCAGGAAAATGCGAACAGGAGATAAAATCCAGCGAATCTATTTGGATTCCGACACTCGTATTTTACGAGGTCTATAAAAAAATTAAAAAGAAAGCTTCTGAAGAACTAGCCCTTCAGGCGATTGGTTTTTTGAGTCAATATTCGCAGTGTGAACTCACTCGAGAGATCGCACTTCTTGCGGCCGACCTTTCCCTGAGCCTAAATTTGGGAATGGCTGATAGTTTGATCTTGGCACATGCAAAGCACCTCAAAAAATCTTTCCTAACCTTAGACAATGATTTTGCAGGTTTAGCTGATGTGAAGGTAGTGCGGTAGCGCCCAGGACTTCAGCTCGACTCAAGCCACGCGGTTGGTCGCCAGATCCGGCCTCTGTGCACCTCGTTGACTTTGTGTCTCATGTCGTCCACGTGCTTTGAATCCTTGCTGCTGCCTAACTATAAACATCGACTGTTAAACCCTTGCCGCAGGATTCCGTCCTTCTTCTACTTCTTTACCTTGTTTCATATGCTCGGCCGTAGCTACCTCATCTGCAAGCGATGCTTTTGCAAGTGGCAAGAGAAGTGCAGTCAAGGTGAACAAAAAACCTAGTTTTTGATTTCGTACCATTTCCGAGACAGCCGTATTATTTTACTCAATACGTTTCCACAGGTAAAATAGAGGAAACATTCCTTCTCTGAATTTCTCTTAGGTATTATCCCAAATACTTTTTTAGATGCCTTCATTTCGTCCGGAAGTTTACTTCAAATCCTTTTAGTTGCCCTCCTCTTTGGATATTCGCTCAATCAATTGGGTAAAAAAGCAGAAATCGTTCACTCGTTTATAGATTCCATTTCTCAAATATTTTTTAAG